>NZ_DBHLDX010000008.1:0-53425 GCF_057312375.1 Fretibacterium sp. | reverse complement strand
AGCCTTCCTGTGCCGGTGGGCAATAGGGCGCGACAGCCCGCCCCTGCCCGCAGTGCCCTCTGGCCAGCGCAGCGCCGGCCAGGCCAACGGACCCCAGGACCAACAGGGTGATGATCGCTTTCTTTGCCTTCATGACAACGTCCTCCTTAAAGATGGTTTGCTTTTGCGTCCCTTGAGCCTTCGCGGTACCCGTGCGGACTGCAGGGGCTTGAACGGTTTAAGGATACTGCTGCAATATGGAAAGAATGTGGGCAGTTTGCGGAGAAAATGTGGAGTTTGGGCCGGGGGGTCGGAGCCGTATGTCCCGACGGTCACAAGCCTGCAGATTGGGGGAATCTTTTGATGTGGTTCGTGTACGCAATGCTCTCCGCTGCGTTCGCCGCGGCGACGTCCATCCTGGCCAAGGTCGGAATCAGGGGGGTGAACTCCAACCTGGCGACGGCGATCCGGACGACCGTCGTGCTGGCGATGTCCTGGGGGATCGTCTGGCTCACCGGCGCGCAGAGCGGCCTGACTGGGATCAACCGTCGGGGTTGGGTCTTCCTGATCCTGTCCGGCCTGGCCACGGGGGCGTCCTGGCTGTTCTACTACCGCGCCCTGCAGTTGGGCAGGGTATCGCAGGTTGCACCGGTGGACAAATTCAGCATCGTGATCACGATCGCGATGGCCTTCTTCCTACTGCACGAGGAGGTCGCGGTCAAGACGCTCGTCGGAGCGGCCCTGATCGCAGCGGGGACCTTCGTGATGATCCTGTAGCGGTGCAGCGGCCAAGAGATCAGCGTCCCGATCGGCTGGACGAAGCGATCGGGACGCCCTGCGACTACTTCGTATCGCGCTCGCTCTCGGGCATCCTCCTCAGGAAGGGGAGCTTGTCATTGCCCCAGGGAGTGCGTCGGCGCTCCCGGTCGCGTCTGCGGTCTTCCTCACGCCTACGGTCTTCCTCGCGTCTGCGTTCTTCCTCACGCCTGCGTTCTTCGTCACGCCTGCGTTCTTCCTCGCGCCTGCGTTCCTCTTCGCGCCGGCGCTCCTCCTCTTGGCGGCGTTCAAGGCGTTCCCGCTCCTCCCTGTGGCGCCGGTCAAGTTCCTCCTGTCGCCTGCGCCATGCTTCCTCATCGGACCATCGGGAGGTGCGGACTTGGTGGACTCCGGCCTCCGATGAACGCGACGCCTCCCAGGCCGCCGCCGTTCCGCCGACGCTGATAACGCCCATGGACAGGATCGCAACGGCAATCCTTCCGGCCCTCCGTAAGTGCGTCCTGCCCTCTGAACCTGAGTGCGTCCAACATGTCGTCACCTGAAAAACCTCCTCTCTACGCTTCGCAAGGGCGCCTCTGCGGCCCCTCCAGGCTTGCTGCCTGTTCCTGGAACGTTCATATTTTCTTCGCCTTTATGTTTTACCATTGATCGTCAGTGATTTTAAGCGGAAATTGACGGAGGTGTGTGCGTTGAGGCTGTTGATCGTGGAGGATGAACCGATGATCGCGGAGGTGGTCGCTGCCTACGCAGAGCGCGAGGGATATGAGACGCGCTGCGCCCCCGACGGAGAAGCCGCGCTGAAGCTCTGGGGCAGCGAGGGGGCCGACCTGGTGGTGCTGGACCTCATGCTGCCGCGAGTGAGCGGCGAGGAGGTGTGCCGGCGCATCCGGGCGCGTTCGGCCTCCGTCCCCATCATCATGCTGACGGCGAAGAGTTCGGAGTCCGACGTCGTCGCGGGGCTGGATGGGGGAGCGAACGATTACGTCTCGAAACCCTTCAGCCCCAGGGTCCTGATGGCCCGCATTCGTGCCCAGCTTCGCCCGGCGGCGGTCGGGACGACGGGGCCCTCGGCGCCGGTCCGTTGCGTGGGCGAGCGCATCGAGGTCGATGCGGACAGGGTGGAGGTCCGAAAGGACGGCGTGCCCGTCCCCATGACCCGCAGCGAGTTTCTCATCTTCCAGACGCTGGCTTCGCGCCCCGTTCGCACCTGGTCCCGGGACGACATCATCCGTGCAGCGTTGGGCAACGACTACGACGGCTTCGATCGGACGGTGGATACCTACGTCAAGAACATCAGGAAGAAGCTGGCCGAGCCGGGACACGAGAACGGCTGGATTCGCACGGTGTACGGCTTCGGGTATCGCCTGGATGATGCGGAGGAGCCCCGCCCATGACGTCCGGACGTTCCCTCCGCGCGCACCTGATGTGGCTCTATGTGATCCTGGCGATCTTCAGCGGGGTTGTGGTGCCGCTCCTTGGGATGATCCTCAGCCATGCGAGCCTTCAGGAGTACCAGAGGCAGGGGCGTCAGGCGGCGCTGGACTCGCTGGCGAGTTCCCTTGAGGATTTGTACCGGGAATCCGGCGCCTGGGAGCGGGCGCGCGTCATGGACGTCCTGCGCCTGCCGGCGCGGTGGGGCGCTGTCAACATCGCGCTGCGGGACCATGAGGGGCGGATGGTCTGCGCTGCGGGGCCGGGCGTCCTGCCCGTCAAGGGTGAAGGCCACGGGACAAAGGGGCGGATGCAGCGGGGAACGAGGGACGCCGGTCGCTCCGGGGACGTGATGGAGGACCTGGCGCAAGCGTGCTGTCATCCCTCTGCAGCGCTGCCACTTCTCGATGAGGCCTCCGGCTCAAAAGGGCGGAGGGTCATTCGGCTCACTTCGGAGGGGCGGGTGATCGGTGTCCTGGACGCCGATGCGCGCGTCCCTCAAGGCCGATTTGAATGGGCGTTCGTCTCCCACCTGGCCTCCTACACGCTTGCCGGGATCCTGGTGATGATCCTGGTGGCCTGTGGTCTGGGGTATATCGTGGCGGGACGATTGAGCCGTCCCGTCGCCAGGGCGGTGGAGCGCACGAAGCGCATCTGCCGCAGGGAGTACGATCTCAAGCCCGCAAAGCCTTCGGGCATTCGGGAGATGGATGACCTCACCTGCGGCGTGGAGGAGTTGGGGCGCTCTCTGGCGGAGCAGGAAAGGCTTCGCCAGCGGCTGATGACGGATGTGGTCCACGAGCTTCGGACGCCTCTGACGGTGGTCCGCACGCAGATCGAGGCCATCGCGGACGGGGTGTGGGAGGCCAGTCCGGAGCGGCTGGCGCTTTGCGTGTCGGAGATGGAGCGCCTCAGCGGCCTGATCCGGGACGTGGAATCCGTGACGCGCATGGAAGGAGACGCCGTCGCCATCAAGCCTGAGCCGGTCGATCTGTCCGCGTTTCTTTCCTCGGTGCTGGATGCGTTCCGTCCGCTTTTTGGAAGGACCGGTGTGGCGCTTCGCCGGTCCCTTGCCCCAAGCCTGCACGCCGAGGTGGACGAGGCCCGCTTTCGTCATGTGATGGACAACCTGTTGTCCAACGCCCTGCGCTACACCCCGAAGGGAGGATGGGTCGAGGTTCGGCTCCGGCGTCGGGGGGATGAGGCTGTGATTGAGGTGCAGGATTCGGGGAGCGGAATATCCCCTCAGGACCTGCCCCACGTCTTCGACCGCTTCTACCGGGCGGACGAGTCCCGCGCCCGCGTGACGGGGGGACGGGGCGTCGGGCTGTCCATTGCGCGGGCGGTGGTGGAGGCCCACGGCGGGACGATAGGCGTTGAGAGCGAGAGCGGAGTCGGCAGTTGCTTCACCGTGACGCTGCCGGCTGTGGAGGGACAGGCGGCACGATCAACGAACTCGATGGACGAGGCGGAGAGCGCGAAGGGCCCTGAGTTGCCATCCAGATAGACGACGCAGCTCAGAGCCCTTCGCGCCCCTTGTCGGCCTGGCGTTCCGAGTGATGGGCGGGGATTTCCTTCAACGCCTCCTCCGTCTTTTTGAACGGGGACCCTGCCTCGAACGGTGGACGCCAGACTGGTCCCGTGCAGTCCATCCTTTACTTTCTCATCAACCCCGCGCCGGCCTTCCAGGCTTGCCCGACCTTTTCACCGATTTTGTAGTAGCCGTTCTGAAACTGGTCGAAGACAAAGGCGTTCAGCTTTGCCGGATCGACCTTCCCCTTTGAATCCAGAACCTTCTCGTCCGCGCTGACGCCGACGATCTTCCCAATAACGCAGTGAAGGTTCTCGGTGTCCACGATCTCCAGCAGCTCGCACTCCATCGCGACGGGGAATTCCTCAATCACAGGGGCGTTGACGTGAGCGCTCTTGACCTGATGGAACCCGGTGCGCTCAAACTTATCCTCCATCTCGTTGCCCGTGGCGATGCCGAAGAAATCGGCCTCGGCCATGTGGTCCAGGTCGGCGATGCTGACCGTGAAGGCTTTTGTCGCCCGGATGTTCTTCGTCGTCTTGTGTTCCTCATCAATGAAGAGCACGACCTTGTCCATCGCGCTCACCTGCCCCCAGGCGGCGTTCATGACGTTGACCTTGCCGTCGCTGTCGTATGCCGCCACCATCAACACCGGCATAGGAAACAGCGCCGGCTGAACGTTCAAGCTCTTTCTCATGACGATCATCCTTTCTCATGGGTTTTAAACGCGCCGAACACTTCCGCAATTTGTCTCTTTTTCTTTCCTGCCCCGCCCCTGTCATTATACTCAAGGTAATAACGGAAAAAAGTACTTACATTGAAGAAGTGCGATACTTACGCTGTGGAATACAGCCTCACGGAACGGGGCAGGACGCTGATCCCCATTCTGGACATGATGTGTGACCGAGGCCTAAGGGCTTTGCCTTCCGGAGCCGCATTTTGCTGGCGGCACCTTCACGCTTTTTCGCCTGGACCTGGAGCCGCCCGTCCACGGCTGGGGTAGCGCGCCCTTTGGCGCGCTACCCCAGCCGAAGGCGACGGAGTATTATGTAAACCTTTTTATTTGTATAAGTTTACATTTTTGCGGCCCTGTGGTATATCTATAAGCCGTAGGGAGGTGAGCGGGATGATCAAGAGTGACGTGCTGAGGATGCTGGAGGAGCGTCGCGGCACGGCGATATCGGGGGAGGCGATGGCTCAGGCTCTGGGCGTCTCCCGCGCTGCGGTCTGCAAGGCGGTGGCTTCGCTTCGGGCGGAGGGACACCTCGTGGGGTCCGCCCCCCGCAGGGGCTACCTGCTTGAGTGTGAAAGCGACGTGCTGACGGAGGAGGGGATTCGCTCGCACCTTTCCGAGGTAGGTGGGGTCCGACGGGTCGTCTGCCTCGACACGGTGGACTCCACGAACACCCATGCGAAGCGCCTGGCCCTTGCGGGTGCGGAGAGCGGGACGTTGATCGCAGCGAACCAGCAGACGGCGGGCAGGGGACGCAGGGGGCGTTCCTTCCTCTCTCCGGCGGGGACGGGGTTGTACATGACGCTCCTCCTGCGTCCATCGAGTTCCATGGAGCGCTTTCAGATGATCACCGTCGCGGCGGGGACGGCGGTCTGCCTTGCCGTCGAGGAGCTGACGCCCCTTCGCCCCATGGTCAAGTGGGTGAACGACGTGTACCTGCGGGGCGGGGACGGCGTGGAGCGCAAGGTCTGCGGCATCCTGAGCGAGGCAGTGAGCGACGTCGAGAGCGGGAACGTCGAGAACGTGGCGGTCGGCATTGGGCTCAACGTGACCACGCGGGACTTCGGTTCGGACCTCAACGATCGGGCGGGGTCCATCTTCCCGGAGGGGGTAAGCCGCAACCAGCTTGCCGCGAGGATCGCGGAACGCCTCATGGACTTTTCGACGCGGCTTGGGGACCCGGAGCTGCTTCAGGCCTACCGCGAGCGCTCCCTGCTCCTGGGGCGGAGGGTGCGGTGGATGCAGGGTGGAACGCGTTGCCTCGGCCGCGCGGTGGACGTGGATGAGCTTGGTGGATTGGTGGTGGAGGGCGAGGACGGAGCGCGCAGGTCCCTGCGCTCCGGGGAGGTCTATGAGGTGCGCCCGTTTGACGGGGCGCAGCCGTCGTGCTGAAGGGGGAAAAATCCTTTGTCTCAGGAAGTAAAGAAAAGGGTGAGCGTCCGGGACCTGGTGTCCTGCGCGCTCTTTGCGGCTCTGATCGCTGTGGGAACGTTCGTCAAGATACCGACGCCACTCCTGCCGCTGACGCTTCAAACGCTGTTCGTCGTCCTGGCCGGGCTGGTCCTGGGGGAGAGGCTCGGCGCCGTCGCCGCGGGGATATACGCCGCAGCGGGCCTAATGGGGATTCCCATCTTCGCCGCCGGGGGCGGCATCGGGTACCTCCTGAACCCGACGTTTGGCTACATCCTGAGCTTCATTGCCGGGGCCTGGGTGGCGGGGCGCGCCGTCCGACTCTGGGGGAGGGGGCTCTGGCGCGAGACGCTGGCCGGCGCCGTGGCGATAGCGCTGATCTATATTGTCGGCGCCACGTGGTACTATCTCGTCGCCCGCTATTACATCGGGCGGGAGCTCACAGTCCCTGCGCTCTTCTGGTCCTTTCTCGTGTTGCCCCTGCCGGGCGATCTCCTTTCCTGTTTTGCGGCGGCGCTCCTGTCTCAGCGACTTCGGGCTCTGATGCCAGGACGGTTTGTCTGCGATCGGTAGATTGGCACGACGGACGAGGGGCTGCTTCGGCAGCCCCTCGTCCGGTATAATTCGAGAGGGGGGATAACGACGGAATGCCCCATCGGGGCAAAGGACGACCGACTGATTGGAGGACGAGGTTGATGAAAAGACGTTTTCTCTGCGCGGTCTTTTTGTGCGTACTCTTATTCTGGTTGCGCTTCTCCCTGGGAGGCTGCGGAAGAACTTTCGACAAGTTCGCACATCGAACGCCTCCGGCACCCTCTCCCGCCCCTGTGCTTCAGCCCCCGGCGCCGGCCTCCGATCGGCAGGACGACGGCTCAAGGTCTGACCCTTCAACTCCTTTGCTTCCCGACCCGACCCCGCCGAAAGCCCTGAAGAGCGACACGGACGGCGATGGAGTTCCCGACGTCTGGGACGCCTCTCCGCTCGACCCGGCGCGGGGAGCCTACCCGGAGTACGCCGAGAGCGAAACGAGCTGTACTTCGAACAGTGGCATCGACACAGCAGAGTTCAAGGACGCTCCCGTCGTGGTGCCCGCTGCGCTCTCAGGGGTGCTGGACAACCGCAGCGGATGGGACAGCGACTGTTTCGCGGTCCGCTTCGACAAGGCCGGGGCCTATTCGATCCTGGTCTCTCACACTCCGCTCATGAATCCCATCATGAGCGTCGAAACGGGGAAGAACGAGGAGCCCCGGTCCGTGTTCAACCTCCCGACCCTCCTGGCCGACGACTACACCTGGGCCCAGTGCAGCATCCCCCGCCCTGGGGTCTACTGGTTCAGCATAACGACTCTGGCGGAGTTCCCCCGAGCGTGGCATTACCGTGCGCTGATCTTCGAGGACGAGTACGCCGACGGCATTCCGGACGAGCTGCACGACGTCCTGGGCATGGTCAGGGGCGAGGAGGACACGGACTGCGATAGCCTGCCGGACCTCCTGGAGCTGCTGACCGTCCTGCGCCGCCTTGAGCCGTACCGCGAGGCCGGAACCTTTTCCGACTCCGTCTGGCAGAAGGCGGTCAGCCCCGGCAACTCTAAAAAGGGCGCCGTGTGGCTGGACCGAAACTCCGATGCGGACGGCGATGGCATACCGGATTACATCGAATACTACCCCTTCGACAGGATCGAAACGTTCAACCTGCCCTTCGAACAATTCTTCCCCCGCAACGACACGGATGGCGACGGCATCCCCAACTTCCTGGATACGGACAGCGACGGGAACGGGATACCGGACAGGGTGGAGGGGGTTTTCAGGGGTAGAGTGCCCGTGGACACGGACGGAGATGGGATTTTTGATTACAAGGACAGGGACGACGACCAGGACGGCCTTCTGGACGTGAATGACCCCGATCGCCTGGAGCCGATGGAACTGTGGGACGAGCGCCGAATGCCGCGTATGTCGTTCTTCAACCGGGTTCGGGAAGTTCGGAACGTCATCGCGCCGGGGGAGGAGATCGAGGTGCGGTGCAAGGCCCTGAACGGGGCAAACGCAGAGGATACGTGGGTGGTGCTGCGCGAATCGTTGAAGGAGCGCTCCGATCCTCTGAACGTGAGGCCATGCCTTTTGGACGGCGACAGGGCCGTCTTCCTGTGCCCGAACGAGGTTTTCGAGGGCGCCTGGGTCGTTTTCCTGTCGATCGGAGGGCGCAGGCTCTACGGCGTGGAGCTCCAGGGGCTTCGCTCCCGCCTGCCGATCCTGCACTCCATCGAGCGCGTCGGGACGGATGGACTGCGCGTGTTTGGAGAGAACCTGGACGACGCCCTGCAGGTCGTGTTCACGGGGGGCGTCGCGTCGGTGGACAACTCCAATGGGGCCGCCAATTTTTTTGAGGTGTCGATTCCGAGGGGGGCGGGTTCCGGTCCCGTGTACCTTGTGAACCGCTTCGGAAAGAGCGCGTCCTTCGATTTTTCGGTCGGAAGGTGAAACCGGATCATTGCTTAGCGTTGACCTTTTTCAAATTTAGGCCTATACTCTCTCAATCTTAAGCAGTAGAAAAACGCTTTTTGACTGATTAAGAATTCATGTTGGGGGTGTGTATGGTGGAGAGGGCGCGCGAGTATCCGACGGTGCGGGAGATCTATGGTTCTATGGTCTTCGATCGCAGGGTGATGAAGGAGAAGTTGACTCCGGGGGTCTATGAGCAGGTGGTCGCCGCGATGGAGGGGCGGCAGCGACTGGATGCCGCGGCCGCGGACGTGGTGGCGATGGCGATGCGCGACTGGGCCATCGCGCAGGGGGCAACTCATTGGACCCACTGGTTCCAGCCCCAGACGGAGATGACGGCGGAGAAGCACATGGCCTTCACCCTGGGGGGCGCCGATGGGATGCCCGTTGACGTGTTTTGCGGGCACGACCTGATTCAAGGGGAGCCGGACGCCTCCTCCTTCCCGTCGGCGGGGACGCGCTCGACGTTTGAGGCGCGCGGATACAGCGCGTGGGACATCAGCAGTCCCGCCTTTATCGTGAAGTCCCCCAAGGGGGGGACGCTCTGCATCCCCTGCGTCTTCCTCTCCTTCGACGGGACGCCCCTGGACTTCAAGACCCCACTCCTTCGCGCGCTGGACGCCCTGGAAACGCGGTCGCTGAAGCTGCTCAAGCTCTTTGGACAGCGGGGAGTGCGCAGCGTGAGGGTGACGGCGGGCGCGGAGCAGGAGTTCTTTCTCCTGGACCGTCCGCGCGCTCAGATGCGGCCGGACATCCGCTTCTGCGGGCGCACCCTGCTCGGCGCCCAGCCGGCCAAGGATCAGAAGCTGGACCATCACTACATGGGAGCGATCCCCCCGCGCGTCCTGAGCTACATGGAGGACGTGGAGCGCGACCTGGCGCGCATCGGCGTTTCCATCATAACGCGACACAACGAGGCGGCCCGGTGTCAGTTCGAGTTCGCCCACCTCTTCTCCGATGCGAACACGGCCTGCGACCAGAACCAGATACTGATGGAAACGATGAGAAAGCTGGCGCGCCAGCACGAGCTTCGGCTGCTCTTTCACGAGAAGCCCTTCCATGGGATGAACGGCAGCGGAAAACACGTCAACCTCTCTCTGATGGACAGCGAGGGGCGCAACCTCCTGACGCCGTCGAGCGGACACCGCCGCAACGTCGTCTTCCTCTCGTTCCTGGCCGCAGCCGTGCTGGGCATCTCGAAGTTTCACAGCCTGCTTCAGGCGACCGCAGCCACGGCGGGCAACCTCTTCCGCCTTGGGGGACACGAGGCACCTCCGTCCATCACGAGCGTCTACCTCGGCTCCGCCTTGACGGACCTCCTGAAGCGGCTGAACCAAGCGGATGTCTCGCTGCCGGAGAGGGGCTTGATGGACCTTGGGCTGATGAAGCTGCCCTCCATCATTCCCTTCGACAACGACAGGAACAGGACCTCTCCCGTGGCCTTTACGGGGAACAAGTTCGAGTTCCGCTCTCCGGGAGCGTCGCAGTCCATCGCTCTGCCCATCACGATGTTCGCCTCCATCTGGGCCTGGGGCGTCGAGCAGCTGACGGGGATGATCGAGGCCAGGAGCGTCGATGGGAAGGACCCGGTGGATGTGGCCCTGGATGCGGTCAAGGAGGCCGTCCAGGAGGGGCAGAACGTCCTCTTCGAGGGGGATGCCTACTCGCCGGAGTGGCGCGCGGAGGCGAAGCGTCGGGGCCTCCTCCAGGCGGAAACCATGCCGGAGAAGATCGACCTCCTGTTGCTCCCGGAGAACAAGCGGATGCTTGAAGACCTTGGTGTCTACCGCGCGCGCGAGCTGGAGGTCCTGCACGACATACGTATGGAGGAGTTTGCCAAGGGGCTGGAGATCGAGGCAGCGGTGCTGTATGACATGTTGTGGGAGGGGGTCCTGCCGGCGCTCTCGAAGCAGCTGGTCCTGGAACGGAGTTCCCTCGCGGCCCTGGACGGCATGGACTTCAAGGAGGGCGCTCCGTGGCTGGCGTACATTGGCGATTTGGGGCGCGCGAAGGCCGCCCTGATATCGGATGCGACGCGCCTGCACGAGCTGAAGGGGCGCCTCGCGGGCATGGCGCTGCGCGACCGGGCGGACTTCCTGGCGGGCACCGTCGTGCCGCTGATGGAGTCCATCCGCGCGCAGAGCGACGCGGCGGAGCTGACCATCGCCGCGGACATCTGGCCCTATCCGATCTACCGCAACCTGCTCTCCCTGTCGGCGTAGGAGGAGCCGCAGGGGCGTCCAGTTTGATGCCCTTTTCGCCGTCCTTTGTTATATAATGGAGGTGCGAGCGGTTCCCTTTTTTCAAAATTGCGCGATTGCGCAAGCAAAATTGCGTCGGTCACGATGCGTTGTGGCTTGAAATTTATTGGGCCGAGAGCCGAGGGAGGAATAAAAATGGCAGTGAGAGTTGCAATCAATGGTTTTGGCCGTATCGGGCGTCTTGCGTTCCGTCAGATGTTTCAGGCCGAGGGGTATGAGGTGGTCGCGATCAACGATCTGACGAGCCCCAAGATGCTGGCGCACCTTCTGAAGTACGACACGACGCATGGCCGCTATCATGGGGTCGTCGAGGCGGACGAGAACTCGATCACCGTCAACGGTAAGAAGATCACGATCTATGCGGAGAAGGACGCCGCGAACCTGCCCTGGAAGGACCTGAAGATCGACGTGGTCCTCGAGTGCACGGGCTTCTACACCTCTAAGGACAAGGCGAGCGCTCACGTCAAGGCCGGCGCGCGCAAGGTGGTCATCTCCGCCCCCGCGGGCAACGACCTGCCCACGATCGTCTTCAACGTCAACCACAAGACGCTCAAGCCGTCGGACACGATCATCTCCGCAGCCTCCTGCACCACGAACTGCCTGGCCCCCATGGCCAAGGCGCTGAACGACCTTTCGCCCATCGTTTCCGGCTTCATGACCACCGTCCACGCCTACACCGGAGATCAGATGGTCCTGGACGGCCCGCACCGCAAGGACGACCTGCGCCGCTCCCGGGCCGCAGCGGAGAACATCGTCCCCGCGTCCTCCGGCGCCGCAAAGGCCATCGGCCTGGTGATCCCTGAGCTGAGCGGCAAGCTGAACGGCGCCGCCCAGCGCGTGCCCGTCGCCACGGGTTCCACCACGATCCTGGACGCGGTCATCAAGGGGTCCTTCACGGCCGACCAGGTCAACGCCCAGATGAAGAAGGAGGCCTCGGAGTCCTTCGAGTACAACACGGACGAGATCGTCTCCTCCGACATCATCGACAGCACGGCGGGCTCCATCTTCGACGCCACCCAGACGAGGGTCATTGCGATGGAGGACGGCAACACGCTGGTGCAGGTCGTCTCCTGGTACGACAACGAGAACTCCTACACGAGCCAGATGGTGCGCACCATCAAGTACTTCTCCGAGCTGAAGTAACCCGTTTTGGGTCGGGGACGCGGGCGGGGAGGGCGAATTTCCCTCTTGCAAAACGCGGAAACCCCTGCTAGAATACTTTCCGTTGTCAAGCCCGGGTGGCGGAATTGGTAGACGCGCTAGATTCAGGTTCTAGTAGTCGCTAAGGCTGTGGAGGTTCGAGTCCTCTCTCGGGCACCATGGAAAATTAAAAGGATATGGTCTTGTCTATTGACAGGACTATATCCTTTTGTTATCATTAAGATTCGGCGTGTTTTTCAGCCTGTCAAGGGAGGTCTTTCAATAGATGCCTGAATTTGTTCCGGTAAGCAGGACGCGGCAGCGCTACACTTTTGGCCGGGCGCACGACCTGATCGATATGCCCGACATGATAGAGGTGCAGAGGGATTCTTATCAATGGTTCTATCAGGACGATGTGGAACCGGATGCGCGCAGGGCGCAGGGCTTGCAGGAGCTTCTTCAGGAGATATTCCCCATTGAGAGCTACGATGGGCAGTTCTCGCTGGAGTTCGTGTGCTATTATATCGACCCCCCCACCCTCAGCGAGGAGGAAGCCCGCCAGAAGGACATGACCTGGTCGCGTTCCATTCGAGCCACGATCGGCCTGACCAACACGAAGACGCGGGAGAGCAAGCAGGGAGATATCTATCTTGGCGAGTTCCCCGTGATGACGGATCGGGGCACGTTCATCGTTAACGGGACGGAGCGCGTCGTCATCAATCAGCTGGCGCGCTCCGCCGGGGTCTACTTCACCTACACCGGCGCCCCGGGCAGTGACAGCTGCTCCGCGAAGCTGATCCCGGACCGCGGCGCGTGGCTGGACTTCGCCATGGCTTCGGGGGATATCGTCTCCGTCAACATCGACAACCGCCGGAAGCTTCCCGTGACGCTCCTGCTGAAGGCCTTCGGCGTCGCCAACAACGATGAGATACTCTCGATGTTTGCCGCCGACCCCTACTTCATGGAGTACAGCGATGAGATGCGCGGTAAGCTGGCGGCGGAGGATGTGACGGGGCCGGACGGCGCCGTCATCGTCCACCGCGGCCGCCCCATCACCCGCGAGCTTCTGGACGAGCTCTACCGCAAGAATCCGGGCGGACGCGGCGGGATCGAGGTCATCGGGCTGGACTCGTCCCTGGCCCTGACGCTTGAGAGGGACGGAACGCGCAGCCCCGACGAGGCGATGCAGGAGATCTTTCGCCGCCTGCGTCCCAACGAGCCGGCGCGCGTTGAGAACGCCCGCGACTACATCCGAAGCCTCTTCTTCGACTCGAGGCGCTACACCCTGGGCCGGGTCGGACGCTACAAACTGAACCGCCGCCTTGGAATGAACACCTCGGAGGAGGTTCGGCTCCTCACGCTGGACGATATCGTGGCGATCATCCGTGAGATGTTCGCCATGAGGGCCGAGGGAAAGAAGAGCGACGATATCGACCACCTCGGCAACCGGCGCATCCGCTCCATCGGGGAGCTGCTGCAGAACCAGATCCGCATCGGGCTCCTCCGCATGGAGCGCATCGTGCGCGAGCGAATGACGACGACCGCCGACCTCAACAAGGTGACGCCGCCCGACCTGATCAACGTCCGTCCCATCGCGGCCGCCCTGCGCGAGTTCTATGGATCGGGTCAGCTCTCCCAGTTCATGGACCAGACGAACCCCCTGGCGGAGGTGACGCACCGCCGCCGCCTCTCCGCGCTGGGACCGGGCGGCCTGAGCCGCGAGCGGGCCGGCTTCGAGGCGCGCGACGTGCACTACACGCACTACGGGCGCGTGTGTCCCATCGAAACGCCGGAGGGCCCCAACATCGGCCTGGTTTCCTCTCTGACGACCTATGCGCGGCTCAACGAGCACGGGTTCCTCATCACCCCGCGGCGCAAGGTGACGAACGGCAAGCTGACCGACAAGATCGAATTCCTCTCCGCCGACGAGGAAGACCAGTACTATGTGGCGATGGCGAACACCCCCCTGAACGAGGACGGGGTGACCATTGCGGGGGACTCCTGCCCGACGAGGCACCAGGACGACATCGACACGATCCCGGTGGAGAAGGTGGACTACATGGACGTTTCCCCGAAGCAGATCGTTTCCCCCTCGACGGCCCTGATCCCCTTCCTGGAGCACGACGACGCCAACCGGGCGCTGATGGGCTCCAACATGCAGCGGCAGGCCGTGCCTCTGATCATGCCCGAGGCCCCCATGGTGGGGACGGGGATCGAGCATCGCGTCGCCAGGGACTCCGGCTCCTGCGTAGTCGCCGCCGACTCGGGCGAGGTGGTGTACGTCGATTCCCGCGAGATACGCATCCGGTCCAAGAGGGGCGAGAGAAAGTACCCCCTGATCAAGTTTCGCCGCTCCAACCAGGGCACGGTGATCCACCAGCGCCCGACCGTCGCCAAGGGCGACCGGGTGAACAAGGGGGAGATCATCGCCGACGGGCAGTCCATCGAGAACGGGGAGTTGGCTCTGGGGCAGAACGTCCTCGTCGCCTTCGTCCCCTGGGAGGGCTACAACTTCGAGGACGCCATCCTGTTGAGCGAGAACCTGGTGAAGGAGGACAAGTTCTCCTCCATTCACATCGAGGAGTACGAGATCGATGCCCGCGAGACAAAACTGGGGCCGGAGGAGATCACCCGGGACATCCCCAACGTGGGCGAGGACATGCTCCGCAACCTGGACGACTCCGGGATCATCCGCATCGGCGCGGAGGTCAACGCGGGGGACATCCTGGTGGGGAAGGTGACGCCCAAGGGGGAGTCCGACCAGACGCCGGAGGAGAAGCTCCTGCGGGCCATCTTCGGCGAAAAGGCCCGCGAGGTGCGCGACAACTCCCTGAAGCTTCCCCACGGCTCCCGCGGCAAGGTGGTCGCCATAAAGCACATGGAGCGCAAGGACAACCCGGAAGGCATGGGCGCGGGGGTCATACGCACCGTAAAGGTGTACGTGGCGCAGTGGCGAAAGATCACCGTGGGGGACAAGATGGCCGGCCGGCACGGCAACAAGGGAGTGGTCAGCCGCATCCTGCCGGTCGAGGACATGCCCTACCTTCCCGATGGAACCCCGGTGGACGTCGTGCTGAACCCCCTGGGTGTGCCGAGCCGCATGAACCTTGGCCAGGTGCTTGAGACCATCATGGGCTTTGTGGCGGTGAACAACGGATGGCACGTCGCCACGCCGGTCTTCGAGGGGGCCCAGGAGAACGAGATCTTCGAGTGCATGAAGACGCTGGCCGATGAAAAGTACCCGGACCTCACGGAGGACGGCATGATCGTCCTGCGCGACGGGCGCACGGGGGAACCGATGGAGAAGAAGGTCACGATCGGCTGCATGTACATGCTGAAGCTCAACCACCTGGTGGACGACAAGATCCACGCGCGTTCCACCGGCCCCTACAGCCTGATCACGCAGCAACCGCTGGGCGGCAAGGCGCAGTTCGGAGGCCAGCGCTTCGGGGAGATGGAGGTCTGGGCCCTTGAGGGGTACGGCGCCGCGAACGTCCTTCAGGAGATGCTGACCGTGAAGTCCGACGATATCCGCGGGCGCGACAAGACCTACGAGCGCATCGTCAAGGGGCAGAGCCTGGTGAAGCCGGGGATGCCCGAGAGCTTCCGAGTCCTGGTCAAGGAGCTTCAGGGGCTTGGGCTGGACGTGGAGGTGGAGTACGACGACGGCACCATCGGCGGCATACCCCTCGACGAGGACGAGGAGAAGCTGCCTGAGCCGGGCCTTCCGGAGATACTGCCCGATGCCTTCGAGGACGAGTCCCCGGCGGGAGCCGACGGACAGGAGACACAGGACCAGGAGGGCAGCTTCCTCGAGGACGAGGAGCCGGATGAGGGGGAGCTCTTTAAGGCGGACATCTTCGAGGAGGACGCGGATATGGCAAAGGACGATCCGGACGATTCGCTCGCCAAGGATATATCTCTGATCTCGGATGAGGAAGAAGGGGACTGACGGGATGGCCAGAAAGGAAATTGTCGGGGTCAGGATCAAGCTGGCGACGCCGGAGCGCATCCGCGAGATATCGAGCGGAGAGGTGAAGAAGCCCGAAACGATCAACTACCGCACGCTGCGTCCTGAAAAGGACGGGCTCTTCTGCGAGCGGATCTTCGGCCCCACGCGCAGTTACGAGTGCACCTGCGGGAAGTACAAGCGCAGCGGCCCGAAGTTTCGTGGCGTGATTTGCGACCGGTGCGGCGTCGAGGTGACCGACAACCGCGTGCGCCGGGAGCGCATGGGGCACATCGAGCTGGCCGTTCCCGTGGTGCACATCTGGTACCTCCGGGGGATTCCGAGCCGCCTCAGCCTGCTTTTGGGGACCAGCGCAAAGGACCTGGAGAAGGTGGTTTACTTCGCCCCCACGCGCAAGACCGAGAACGCCTGGAAGGTCACGGCCGTCGGCAGCCGTCCGGACCTGGTGCACAAGGATTCCGTCATCTCGGAGAGCGAGCTGAAGGTCCACGCGCACTACGACCCCAAGTTTCGTGCCGAGGAGGCGTTCTCCCTCGAGAGCGTAGACGACGTCCCCGTCGACGAGGGGGACGTCCTGTCCGCGCAGCAGGTGGGGCGATTCAAGGCGGACTACGGCGACGACACCTTTAAGGTGGAGCCCGCCTTCGAGCTCATCGAGGCGATCGAGGGGCTGGACCTGAACGTGGGGGAGATCGTCCCCGCCTCCAGAGTGGAGGAGTGCTCCGCGCAGGCGGGGACCGAGTCCCACTTCGTCAGGGCGAAGGTCGGCGGGAGCGACGCCTTCATCGTCACGGCGGCCTTGAAGCTGCCCTTCTCCAGGGGCAGCATCCTCTCGAAGTCCGAGAAGGACATGTTCGAGCAGAGGTATCCCAGGCGCTTCAACGCCGTGCGCCTTGGCGTGACGGTTGACGACCCCTGCTACCTGGTCGTCGAGGCGGGAAACTCGCCCTTCACTCAGGCGGACGTCATCTATGAGCGCCAGGAGCTGCTCTGCGCCGAATACGACAAGAAGTTCGAGGCGGGGATCGGCGCGGACGGCGTGCAGACGCTGGTCAATCGGCTGGACCTGGACCTGCTCACGGCCTCCCTTCGCGAGGAGATCGCCGAGAGTAGCGGGCAGAAGAAGCGCAAGCTGGTGAAGCGCCTTCAGGTTGCGGAGGACTTTCGCAAGAGCGCCTCGCAGCCACAGTCCATGATCCTGAACGTCCTGCCCGTTATCCCGCCGGACCTGCGTCCGCTGGTGCAGCTCGACGGAGGACGCTTCGCGACGTCGGACCTGAACGACCTCTACCGACGCGTCATCAACCGCAACAACCGCCTTCGGAAGCTGCAGGAGCTCCACGCGCCGGAGATCATCATCCGCAACGAGAAGCGGATGCTCCAGGAGTGCGTGGACGCCCTGATCGACAACGGCCGCATCGGCAAGGCGGTGACGGGGGCCAGCAACCGTCCCCTGAAGAGCCTGACGGACCTCCTGAGGGGCAAGAAGGGACGCTTCCGTCAGAACCTCCTGGGCAAGCGCGTGGACTACTCCGGAAGGTCCGTCATCGTCATCGGCCCTCAGCTCAAGATATATCAGTGCGGCCTGCCCAAGCAGATGGCGCTTGAGCTGTTCAAGCCCTTCGTCGTGCGTCAGCTGGTGGATCGGGGCATCGCGCCGAACGTGAAAAGCGCAAAGCGCGTCATCGAACGCGGGCGCGAGGAGATCTGGGGCATCCTGGAGGAGATCATCAAGGACCATCCCGTGATGCTGAACCGCGCGCCGACCCTTCACCGCCTGGGCATCCAGGCCTTTGAGCCCGTTTTGATGGAGGGAAAGGCCATTCGGCTGCACCCGATGGTCTGCACGGCGTTCAACGCGGACTTCGACGGCGACCAGATGGCCGTACACGTCCCCCTCTCCCTGGAGGCTCAGGCGGAGGCACGGCTTTTGATGCTCTCCGCCAACAACCTGCTTTCACCGGCCAGCGGGCGGCCCGTCGTGACGCCGACGCAGGATATCGTCCTCGGCGTCTACTACCTGACGGACATGAAGCCCGGATTGAAGGGCGAGGGGATGCACTTCGCCAGCATCGAGGACGTGCTGTCCGCCCACGATCACGGCATGGTTCACATCAACGCCCGCGTCTGGCTGAGGAAGGACCCGACGTGGAAACGCCAGCCCATGGGGCGCCACCAGTACGGCGACCCGAACGGGGAGGCGGTCGTCGTGGACCGGGCCGAGGACGTCGCGGCTCCGGAGGGGGCCAGCGTCTTCTTCGAAACGTCGCCGGGGCGGGCGCTGTTCAACAGCATCATCGCCCACGACCTGTGCTACGTGAACTACCAGTTGGGCAAGAAGAAGATCGGCAGCCTGCTGGACGAGGCCTACGACAAGATCGACCGGGCGGGGGTCGTCGAGATGCTGGACGCCATCAAGTCGCTGGGCTACCATTGGGCGGCGAAGAGCGGCATCAGCTTCGGCGTCAAGTCGATCATCATCCCTCCGGAGAAGGCCGAGATCACGAGGGCGACCCAGATCGAGGACGATGCCGCCAAGGACAATTACGAGATGGGGCTTCTGACCCACGACGAGTACCTGGACCAGAAGGGCGAGCTTTGGGCCAGGGCCACGAAGGACATCGCCAATAAGATCACCGAGCACATGGTTCCGGGGAACTCCGTCCTCATGATGGTGGAGAGCGGCGCCCGCGGAAGCCTGGGGCAGATGGGGCAGATGGCCGGCATTCGCGGGCTGATGTCGGACCCGACCGGCAAGACGATCGACTACCCCATCACGGCCAACTTCCGCGAGGGGATGAACATGCTGGAGTACTTCATCTCCACCCATGGCGCGAGAAAGGGCCTGGCGGACACCGCCCTGAGGACGGCGAAGTCCGGCTACCTCACGCGGCGCCTTGTGGACGTGGCCCAGGACCTGATCATCACGGAACACGACTGCGGCACGGACAAGGGGATCTGCATCCGGCCCCTGATGAGCGAGGGGAAGGTGATGATCCCCATCAGCGAGCGCATCGCCGGGCGGACCGCGCTGAACGACATCCTCGCGCCGGAAACCCAGGAGGTCCTAGTCCACAAGGGGGAGATCATCTCTTACGAGAAGGCCAGCGCGATCGACGCCGCGGGCCTTGAGGAGGTCTGGGTCCGCAGCCCGCTGGCCTGCGGGCTGAAGCGCGGAATCTGCCAGAAGTGCTACGGGCTGGACCTCTCCTCGCGCTACCTCATCCCGATCGGGGAGGCGGTGGGCGTCGTGGCGGCCCAGTCCATCGGCGAGCCGGGGACGCAGCTCACGATGCGCACGTTCCACACGGGCGGCGTTCGCCAGGCTGAGGACATCACCCAGGGTCTGCCGCGCATCGAGCAGCTCTTTGAGGTGCGCCGTCCGCGCAAGGTTTCCCTGCTTGCGGGCCTGGATGGTTTTGTCGAGGAGATACGAAACGCCGACGGCAAGCGTCGGGTGATCGTCTCGACGCTCGACGGTTCGGAGAAGATCACGCACGCGATCCCGTCCTCCCAGGACCTGCGCGACGACATCGCGGAGGGAAAGACGGTGACCCGAACGACCCCCCTGACGGAGGGGAGCATCGACCCGCAGCAGCTGCTGGACGTCAGCGGCATCTCTGCGGTGCAGCGTATGCTGGTGGATGAGATTCAGTACGTCTACCACTCTCAGGGCGTTTCTATTAACAACAAGCACATCGAGGTGATCCTTCGCAAGGTGGCGCCCCTCAACCGGGTGCGGGTCATCGAGGAGGGGGACACCTCCTTCGTGGCGGGGGATATGGTGTGGCTTGACGAGGTCGAGGCGGCGGAGAGGGAGATTCGTGAGGACAACGAGCGCTACGTCGCGGAGGCCGTGCGAATCTTCTCCGGCGACGTGCTGACCGGCGCCGAGAAGATGTGCGAGGAGGTGCAGCCGCTCCTGGACAAGCCCCTGGACGAGGACGCGCTCCGCACGCTCCTGACGCCGGGCATGATGCTCACCTCCCTGACGCTGTCCCACGAGGGGCGCAGCATCGAGGTCATCATCGGCGAGGCCGCCTTCCGAAAGCAGATGGAGGGCCTGGAGCTCGTCTCGGACTTTCAGGACGGCGAGGAGAGGCTGGAGGGGGGAACCCGGCTCGGCAAGGCTGAGCTCCGCACGATTACCGCGCGGGACCCCCACGTCATCCTGGTGCGGAACAGGGACCTCCTGGAGCAGAAGGCCGGCTCCGCGTGGCTCGCGGAGGACGTGGTGTGCGACGGCCAGGTCCTGGCTCCGATGGACACCCAGCTCACCCCGGAGGCCGCGGCGCTGGCGGCTGAGAAAAACGTGGATCGACTCAAGGTGTGGCACAACGTGGACCACATCAACGTGACGGATACGTTCCGCACCTCGTTGATGGAGGACGACAGGGTGTGGGGCTGCAACCTCCTGAGCGCTTCGGATGCTGACGGCAAGCTGATCGAGAAGGTGCCGCAGTTCGTCGATGCCAGCGTGATCCAGGGCCTCGCACAGGGGGAGATATCGACACTTGAGACCGATTCGGAGGTTCAGACCAGGGAGGCCCTGTTCGAGAGGTTCCTCGCGGAAAAGCTCAGGGGCAAGGTCCTGCTGGACGCCTCCTTTGCGAAGGAGGGGGCGAAGGCGCCGGAGTTTGGAAAGGAGCTTTCCGCGGCCCAATTGAAGGAGTTCGCTGCGGCGAGCCCGACGGATATCTACGTGCGTTCGGCGGCGGGCAAGGCGGACGAGTACCCGCTGATCCGCGAGGTCACCTTCGTGAGGAAGCTGAGGGAGAGCCCGGAGTGCAAGCCCTTTATCCATGGCATCACGAAGGCTGCGCTGGCCACGGACAGCTTCCTGAGCGCCGCCTCCTTCCAGCAGACGGCCCAGATCCTGGCGGGGGCGGCAGTGCGCGGTCAGATCGATCCGCTGCACGGCCTGAAGGAAAACGTCATTATCGGGCACCTGATCCCCGCAGGGACAGGGGCGGAGCCCTTCCGCGGCATTGCCTCTGCCGCCGATGTGGAGGAGGAATCGACCCCTGCTCCCATCGAGGCCGTGACGGAGGAGGAGGCTCGGGAGGCGATCCCCCAGGAGGAGGGCGTGTCCACCGCCCTGTTCGACGAGTGAGCCGAACGCGATCGGCGACGCTGTAGGGAGTTGTAAAGCAAGGGAGCGCCCCGGCAGGGGCGCTCCCTTTAATAAAGAAGGCAAAAAAACGAGGCCTCCAAGGGGCCTCATTTCTGGTCTTACGGTTTGTGAAAGGATATAGGAGGCTTACTACAGTTTCTCGACGTTAGCAGCCTGAGGGCCTTTCTCGCCATTCACGATCTCGAACGAGACCTTCTGGCCTTCGGCAAGAGTCTTGAAGCCATCGCCCTGAATTGCGCTGTAGTGGACGAACACATCCTTCCCCTCATCCGCGGTGATGAACCCATACCCCTTGCTCTCGTTAAACCATTTGACGGTACCCTGAGCCATTAAAAAGAGCCTCCTAAAACAAAGAGAATTACCAACCCTCAAAGGCGGTGTGTACTAAGATTACCGTCTTTGTCAGCTTCTGTCAAGGGGCGGAGGCAGAAAAACGGGCCTGTTTTATGAATTGGGGCACGGTTTGCCGGGTGCATCTCCTGGGACGCCTTCGTCCCCGCCTCAGCGGAGCAGCGCCGCGATGGCGCACAAGACCGAAAGCCCGCTGAGGCCCGCCAGGCTCAGCAGTATCCAGGTGAGCCTTCGCGTCCTCTCCGCCGTTTCGGCGCGTTCCGCCGAGAGCCGCCGGGACCATTCCTCCTCGCGGGCAGCGAGCTCCCGGCGGAGGGCCTCCTGGATCGTCTCTCCCAGGGCCGCGCTCGTCTGGCTCTCCAGGTTGGAGAGCTCTTTCGATAAGGCATCGAGCTCCTGCGTCTGAGCCTGCCTGTGGGCCCGCAGCATCCCCTCCCAGCTGGGGATGGCGACGTCCATGAGCCGTTTCAGGGCCTCTGTGCCGGGGACCTCGCTTGTAGACTCCCGTGCGGCCTCTCGCCCAGCCTCAAGTCCTCCTCGCAGGTCTTCCGCGGCGCGGGCCACCGCTGCTGCTGCGGCCTTCAGCTCTTCCCGTCGCTCAAGGTCCCGTTCCTCGCTCCGTTCCAAAAGGCCCCGGAGCCTGGCGGCCTCTTCATGGAGCTCCTCCACGCCCTTCCCCTGCGCGCTCACGCCCCTCAGGGCGTCCCCTACGTTACGGACCTCCCCGCGGAGCGCGGACAGCTCTTCGAGGACCGTGCCGAGGGGGGCGATCAGGGCCTGCCGGCACGACCGTCCCTCTTCCAGCCCGTCCTTGACGGCGCCCTCCAGCCGGGTCAGCGCCTCGCGCATCCGGGCGATGGTCTGGGCGTCCTCCTGGGCGGAGCGGATGGAACTTGCGGCATCGCCGAAGAACACCCTGAGGGAGGCGATCTCGTCCACGGCGGCGGCCAGGGACTGAAGCAAGGCTTGACGGCGCTCAGCTTCCCCTCTCAAGCCCTCCTGCAGGGCGCGGGACAGCCCATCGAGGCCGTCCTTCAGCGCCGCCTTGACCTCCTGCGCCGCGTCCTCCCGGTCCAGCCCCTGGGTCAGCGGGGGAAGGAGCCGGGCCGCAAGCTCGGAAACGAGCCGCTCGGTCGTCGGGTCCAGCGGCGGAAGGTCCGCCTGCGGGAACCCGGTCGTCCGGTCATGATCCTGTACTACCTGCATTAAAGAGTCCCTCCAATCCTGTTCTTGCCGTCGTCCTCAGGCCCCCGCGGGGGAGGGGTGATCGATGTCGTGCCTCAGCTTGTCCCTGCCCGCAGCCAGCGCGGCCCGCAGCCCCGGCTCGTCGAACGGTGGGGTAAGGTCAAGTCCGCTCTCGCGCCACAGCGCGGTCAGGGCGTCGAAGTCCGCCGCGTCGGAGGCCGTGGAGAGCTGCTCGCCAAACTCGATGAAGTCCGTGTACCGGGCGTCGTAGTTCTCGTAGACGAACCAGTCCATCCGCCCCCGAAAGCCCCTGCGCTCCCCGAAGGCCGCCACGCGCTCCGGCACGTCGGCGACGAGGTCCGCGAGCTTTCGGTCGAAGAGCCCGCCGTGGGCGAAGGCGAGAACCCAGCGTGGCGCGGATGCCAGGGCCGCCGCATAGGGGGCCCTGGCCAGGTCGGAGAGCCCTGAGTCCACGCGCGCCAGGTCCAGGTGGACGATGGGCGTCCAGTCCGCCAGGAGCCCCTCCCATTGGAGGCCGTCGGGCAGGGCGGCCAGTGCGTCGGCGGGCGCGGACAGGAGCCGTAGGCCGCCGGGCAGGGGGGCGTCCGGCACGCACTGGCAGGGGAAGGGCGGGGCGCCCTCGCCGAGAAGGAGCCAGCTTCGTCCCTCCAGGTCCAGTTCCTGCGCGCGCGCCTCCATGAAGCGGGCGTCGTGCATCAAGCGGGACGCCAGACGGAGTCCGTCCTGCCGCCGAAGCCCCAGCAGGGCGAGCTGCCGCCCGCCAGCCAGGGCGGGAAGCGCGAAGAACTTCGTCTGAAGCCTCCGTTCCCCCATGGCCTGCAGCAGGGACGCGAAGAGTCCCGACCTCCGCGCGTCCTGGGTGGGCTCCTCCCTCCCCGGCAGGGGCAGGTCGGATAGATTGGGGACGGAAGGGACCACCTCCAGGAGCTCGCGGATTCCGGAGCACGCCTCCGTCAGTCGCAGGCGGAGGGCGGCCATCTCAGCCCTTGAGGCGGTAGTTTCCCCTGAGAGGGCACCCGCCTCGGCCTCGGCCCTCTCCTCCTGCGCCAGTTCCAGGTAGACGGGGTCGCAGCAGACCTCCCGCATGTGGTTCTCCCACCAGTTCAGGTGGTCTCGCAACAGGTCCAGCCGCTTGACGAGGGTGGGGAGCCCGTCCTGGATCAGGGCAGCCCTGGCCTCCTCCAGGGGCCTGTCCTCCCCCGGAGTGGTGGCGATGAGGCGCTCCACGGGGACTTGAGAGCGAAGCTCCGCCTCCTGGCGGCGCAGGTGCCGGTCCATGCCGGGGAGCGCGGTGGGGGAGGGGCTTCCGGAAAGGGCCTCGGAGAACACACTGTGCTGCAGGAGAGTCTTGCGGCACGCCTCCCTGGCCCGATCCATGCGCTCCGTCATTCGACGGACGACGTCGCTCCACCTCGATTCCCAGCGCAGACAGGCGTCGCGCAGCGCCCCGATGGAGGCGGCGTTTCGGACGTCGGACGCAAAACGGGCGACGTCCAGCTCATGGGATATCGACCGGCTCCATTCGTTGCGGACCGTGGACAGCTCCGCGTTGAGCCAGCGCTGAGCGTCCCGGAGCTCCCGGCCGCGCGCGTCCTGCCGCGCTCTCTCTAACCTCCCCGCCATCCCTTGAGCGAGGCGGTCCGCGGTCCGCTCCAGCAGGGCGAGGGCGCGCTGGCCGCGCAGGGCCGTTCCGCACCGGATGAGGTGGCGGCGGAGCTGGGTGAGCTGCCGAAGGAGCGGGTCGAAGTTCGAGCCCTCCCATTCCGGGGACGTGCGGCGGAAAAAGCCGTCGAGCGCAAGCCTTGAGGAGATGGGGATGATGGGGCAGGAGGCGGCGCCGGCTTCCCGCAGGTCCCCCCGCAGCTCCTCCACGGCCTGCTCCAGCCTCTGGCGGCGGGGCAGGAGGACGCTGCCGGCCTCCACCTCATCCCGCTCGATGTCGATTTGCGACAGCAGCAGGATGACTTGTCGGCCGCCCGTCAGGAGCGAGTGCATCAGCTCTACGTCCGCGGACTTGAAGCGGGCGCGCAGCGGCGTGAGGTAGAGGGCGATGTCCAGGCTTGGCAGGAGGCGCCGCAGCATCAGCTCGCCGTACCGAGGCAGGTCGCAGGCGTCGAGCCCCGGGGTGTCCGCCAGCACGAGCCCGGAGGGGATCGCCGCGTCCGGGCTGTTCCACTCGATATGGTCGATGCCCCGTTCGTTCCCAGGGTTCCAGCGTTCGGAGGTGTGTTCCTCCATCCAGTCCGGGGTCAGATCGGACCCTGCCGTGCGCTCAACTCTCCCGTCGAGGTAGAACACGTCCGCCGCCCGGACCCCGCCCCGGCGGCAGAGCACAACCGCGTTCGTCGTGGCGCGGGTTTCCTCAGGCAGCAGCCGCTCGCCCATCATGGCGTTGATAAACGTCGATTTGCCGCTTCCCGTGAGGCCCACCGCTCCGACGGTGAGCTCCGTCTCCCGCAGGGACTGAAGCAGGCCCTGAAGGTGGTTCGTTGTCGCCAGGAAGGTGGGCCTGAGGCTGCTTTCGGAGATGGCGCGCAGGGCGGAGGACACCCGGTCGAACAGGGCGGTGCGAAGTCCCTCCGCTTCTGGGGTGGCGTCCATGCCCCTCAGCCGGATGGGTTCAGGCGCCGGTCGTTTCGGGGCGCCGGCCGTGCCGCGGAGGCCGATGCGCTGCAGGCGGCCCCGCAGGCGAAGGTTCTCCTCCTCCAGGGCCCTGACCTCCGTGACGTCGGAGAGGGCGACGGCGCTCCAGTGGGAACTTGCCTCCCGCGGCGGGGTCCGCACCTCAAGCATCCGGGTGCGCCCGTAGCGGTCCTGGACCTCCAGGCGTTCCCCGTCGCCCAGGCCGGCGATTGCGGCGCGGAGGTGCGGAGAGGCTTTGGCGAGGTGGACGAAGGAGGGGCTGTTCAGGACGCGCCCGTCCCGCGTCGAGCGGACGCTGACGGGGAACGGCATCGCCTCGACCAGGGTGGACAGCGTGAGGTCCTGGCGGGAGGCCTCCTCCACCCTCGCCTCGTCCAGGAGCTCCTCAAAGCGCCTCTGCCCCACGGCGATGCAGCGCGCGGCCTCCTGCATCCTGCGCTCCCAGCTGCCTTCGGAGGGCTCCTGGGGCGATCCTCCGCCGAGCGCCGTTTCAACGCCCATGAGTAGGAGCGGGCTGCCGTCCTCCCCGCGCCGGATGCAGGCGTCCAGGCGGAAGGCACGGTAGACCCCGTCCCCGCAGTATAGGCGCCGGGCGAGGGACAGGGCCGACTCTGCTCCACGCCTGAGGGCCGCGTTCAGCTCCCGCGCCCGCCCGTGATCCTCTGGATGGCAGAGCTCGCACCACTGTTCGAGGCTTCGGGGCCGCGAGTCGGGGGTGAAGCGCAACGCGGCGAGGAGCGCCGGGGACATCTCCACGTCCCCGGCGGGGAAGTGGACGAGTAGGGCGGCGAGCGGCCCAAGGCGCATGAAGTCCTCCCAGAGCGGCGTCATCGCAGGGCTCCAGTCGATGGTGCAAAAGGTCCGTTGATCAAGGTGAGCGTCATGGAGTGTCCCTCTTCACGTCGTGTCCCGCGCGGCGTCGCTGCAGACACGATAATTTTCCCCCAATCCTCCGCGCCTTTTTGTCGGCGCGGAGGGAATGTGTTATCATTAAGTATAGCATTTGAGGACCGTGCTGACGGGCGTCTTGACGATCAAATTTGCGCGGGGCGCGGGTCGTTTTTCGCCGAAGCGGGACCTTCGAGGGTGGCCGGGGCGCTGGAGGACGTTTCATCGTGAGGGGGAGTTTGCCTTGCCGGCTGTAAAACTTCATTTTGAAACCATCAAGCCCCGTATTATTCGGGCGCGGGAGCTGTCCGAAACGCGGGAGCTCCTGGTGGACCTCCTCGTCATGCCGGACGCGCGGCTCCTTCAGATTTTTGGCGTTTCCCGCTGGCAACCGCGGGAGGTCCACGGCCTGAAGGATCGAATCTTTGCGGGCGTCGTGGGCGAGTTGGTCCGAAACGGCTGGAAGTGCGACTCGGCCGCCTTCGGGACGGGACGCCGCGACACGTTTTTGATGGAGATGGCCCGCCGCGGCTTTGCGCAGACGGTGGACTGCCTCCTGTCCATTGGAGCGGACGCGGATTACAATACGCGGGGTTATGGGGATTCCACGGCGCTGATGGCCGCCTGCGACCCGAACATCATGAGGAAGCTCCTGAATTACCGGGCGAACCCGATGGAGGTCAACGCCTCCAACGAAACGGACTTCACCTACAAGCTCCTCTCCGGCCTGACCGCCGGGGCGCGCTTCTACCTTTACAACACGGGGAAGATCCCGTTTCAGCCGTTGTTGGACAACTTCAGGGACTGCATCCTGAGCCGCAGGACCGTGCCCTACAACCCCATGTTCCCCCTGTGCCTCGTGCCCGTGGTCCCGGAGGGCGTTCCCTACAGGAACATCGTGGACGAGAAGCTGGTGGACGCCATGTTTCGGAACCAGTACCTGCCGTTCTCCTCCAAGGCGCTCGCCTGCGAAATCGACTCGGGGCTCACCGTCTGGCACTACATTCGCACGAAGATGAAGGACGCGCGGGAGGCGTCGCCCGCGCTCCTGACGGCGTACCTGGCCTGCATGAGCAAGAAGTCGGCCTTTCAGACCCCGTCGGACTTCGCCTGCGTCGAGGATTACCTGGAAAAGCCCCTGCCCCGCGACCTCTCCGCTCAGGGAGTGATCTCAAAGTCCCTGTTCGTCCACATGCTCTTTTCCCTGGGGGGGCTATCCCAGATGGAGCTCCTGCGGTGGCTCCTCCTCCTGGGCAAGGTCAACCGGCGGATCGCCTTCTGGATGGATTTCTTCGGCGAGGAACCCTTCAGGGTCACGAACTCATCGAGGCTCATGGACAACCGAAGGGGGGACACCCACGTCCTGCACGAGTTGAGCGCCATGCAGTCGCTGCTCTCCCTGCGCGTCGGGGTGTCGGACAACTTTGGCGAGTTCCCCATCCCGGAGGGGCTCTCGGACCCTACGGCGGGCGGGGCGCAGCCGCTCGTTCGGGACTTCAGGCTCTAGATGCGGGGTCGGCCGCCCTCAAGTGGCGTGGCCTTACTTTAAAGCGGTAGCAGGAGGAAATCGGATGGCTCATCTTCTTTGGGGCGGCGCGGACTGCGTGGAGCTTGCGCGGAACTTCGGAACGCCCCTCTACGTCCTGGACGAGGCCGTGATCCGCGCCCGGTGCGCGGAGGTCCGGCGGGATTTTTTGTCGCGTTGGCCGGGGACCGGTGCCTGCTATGCCAGCAAGGCCTTCATCACTCGCGCCATGGCCCGCATCGTCGACCAGGAGGGTCTGGGCCTTGACGTCGTGTCGCTGGGGGAGCTCCGCACGGCCCTCTCCGCGGGCTTCCCGCCGGAGCGCATCGAGCTTCACGGCAACGCGAAAAGCGAGGAGGAGCTTCGAGTGGCTCTTGAGGCCGGCGTGGGACGGATCGTCGTGGACAGCCTGATGGAGCTCGACGTGCTGGCGGACCTCGCGGAGGGGATGGGCCGGCGGGCACGGATTCTGCTGCGCGTTGCGCCAGGGGTTTCCGCCAACACGCACGCCTTCATCGACACGGGACGGACGGGGAGCAAGTTCGGTGTGCCTCTGGAGGGGGACCTCCTCTCCGAGGCCGTTCGGCGGGGGATGGAGCGAAGGGGACTGGACCTCCTGGGCCTGCACTTCCACGTGGGCTCGCAGCTCTTTGACCCGGACGCTCACCTGCGCTCCGTGGTCCGCGTCCTGGAGGCGGCGGAGGCGTTGAAAGCCAGGTTGGGCTTTGAGGTGCGCGAGCTGAACTTCGGGGGCGGCTACGGGGCACAGAGCAACCCCTCGAAGCTCCACGTCCCCATCGCTCTCTTCACCGATGCTATGATGGAGGCCGTGGAGCGGGAGTGCGCGGCCCGAGGGCTGGAACGCCCTGCCGCGTCCATCGAGGCGGGGCGCTGGATCGTTTCAGAGGCCGGGCTCACCCTCTACCGCGTGGAGGTCGTCAAGGAACTGCCGGGCCTCACCTACGTGGCGGTGGACGGCGGCATGGCGGACAACCCGCGCCGTCCGCTCTATGGCGCGGTGTACGAGGCGGTTTCCGCGGAGCGGCCCGACGCGGCGGCGGAACGGGGCGGCAGCCGTATCTCCGTCGTTGGCAGGTGCTGCGAGTCCGGTGACGTGCTGATCGACGACGCACACCTGCCCCCCCTCAGGCGAGGGGAGGTGCTGGCGGTCTTCAACACGGGGGCCTACACCTTCTCCATGGCCAGCAACTACAACCGGCTCTGCCGCCCCGCCGTCGTCCTCGTCCGCGACGGACAGGCGGACCTCATCGTGCGGCGCCAGACGCCGGAAGACCTGCTGGAGGGGGACGAGATTCCGGACCGCCTTGCGTAGGGAGAGGTTGGGATTTTGCTTTTTTCGTAGTACAATTAGCACAGTCTATCTTTTACCGTTGGAGGGGTATTGAATTGCATCGTAATAAGTTCTGTGCGGTACTGTTTCTCTTTGCGTTTGTTGCAGGCGTCCTCGCCCCGGCAGGCCAGGCGTTGGCCTTCTTTAAAGGCTACACAAACCCCGAGGCCACGATCCTCTCTTATAGCGCCAAGATGCCGAGGGCTATTTACTTCGCGACGGAGTCGGGACGGGACCTTACGAGCGATGGCCTCATCCTTGATACGAGAGCGAATCTCTTCGTCGACGTGGCGGACACCGATAGGGACGGCAGGATTGACGTGGGCGATTACAAAGAGGTAAGCTACAGGGCCAGGGTCCACGTCGTTGTGTCCATCGACATCTCTCCCGCGGACTTGGGGGCCGTTTCTGCGGATTTTCCTGGCCTGACCGAGAGCAGCTTGGACAGCTTCGCTGAACTGGAAACCTATCTTCCTGACCTCGCGAATAGGGTTAGGGACCTCTGGCGCACGAAGGCGGAAGAACTTGCGAGGGATTATCGCCAGGGGGCGTACACGTGGACTTCCACGATCGGCGGAGCCAACACGGATGCCATCAAAGTCACCCAGCCTGACGTCGGCATAGACCTGTCCGCCTACCCCCGCCGCCTGACGCCCCTCACCATCACGGCCACGCAGCAGGGGGGGGATGACAATTCCAAGTTCCCGGAGCAATACGCTACGCTGAGTTACAAACTGACCCATCGCCGCATCGGATCGGGGGGCATCTCGGACGATATCGTCGTAACAGGGATCGAGCCTGAAACCCCGCAGTTGAACGTTACGGTGCGCCCTCGCGACCAGGGCGGTGCGGGCGGCGACAACGGTGGCGGAAGCTGCGATGCCTTGGGGCTTGGCACGGCGCTGCTGGCGCTCCCGGCCCTTGGCTTGGTGATCCGCAGAAAGCGCGGATAGCGGCGGCCTCCCTGCGGAGCGAACCGAACGGAAGCACATTAAGATGAATATGAGGAAGGCCCCCGGCGATGGTCGGGGGCCTTTCGCTCTTTCTCTGTTTGGGGGAGTCAGGCCTCTGCGGGCAGGTCACATGAAGAGGTAGCGAACGGCCAGCAGGAGTCCCACCACGGAAACCCCCAGCATGGCGAAGAAAAAGAGGTCGTCTAGGGCCACCATCCTTCGCTCCTTTTCGACGACGGCCCGCTTCGTCTTCAGCCGCAGGTCCTTCGTCAGCGTCAGCAGCCCCAGGATATCCGGGCTGATGCGCAGGTAGATGTAGGTCTTGTCCTCCCGCCGGTCGATCTCCTCCACGGGAAAGGTGGGGGACTGGTTCGTGCTCTCCAGAAACTTCTGCACCAGGCCGGCCGTCCCCGCGTTGTTCTTGAGGGTGACCTCCACCACGTCGTTGGGGGCGAGCTCCGAGGCCACCTTGCCCCAGACGGGGTCGATGACGGGCAGGCACTGAACGATCATCTCCTCGAAGGGGTTCTCAGCCCTCTCTCCATCGTCCCTGGCCTCATCGGACTCGGCGGACGGGCTCCCCGTGGGGTCCAGCAGGCCCGCTTCCTCCAGGTCCTTCCGCGTCAGGAGCTCCACGTCGCTGGCCACGTTGAAGAAGTTGTGCGTGGCGCGCTCGAAGCCGTGGCGGATCTCGTTCTCGACGCGGAGCAGCGCCCGCTTGACGTCGAGGCGCCTCTCCTCAAAGAGCGCCGCGCGGTCGGCTTCCGGAAAGAGGTCCGGCAGGATGGCGTTGAGCTTTTCACCCCATATCGCGTCGTAGGGCCCCAGCTGCGAGAGGAGCCTCATGAAGGACCTCCAGGGCTCGCTGGGCTTGAAGGTGATCTGGGTGTCCGCGCGCGTCAGCCACAGGGTCTGGTTGACGGTTTTCGTGCTGTGCCCGTCGTAGATCAGACAGAAGGCGCCGCAAAGGTCCCCGCGCTTGGGGGTGAAGAAGGTGTACTTCAACGCCAGGTAGTGGGGGGCGTTGTCCTCTTGTGCCTCGGCGGCAGACGGTTCGCCCCCCGCAGCCTGAGGGAGCGCGTCCTCCTCCGGACCGGGCGCGGCCTCTGCGGCCGGCGGCGTGTGCAACGGCGACGCCTCCGGCGTTTCCGCCGCCGCGGACTGTGGATGGGCCGCAGGGTCGTTTGACAGCATATCCGCCGACAATCGGATCAGCTCCTTTAACGGACGGAGTAGCTCTTGGCGCTCCAGGACTTCCCGCGCTTCATCTCACCCGATATCAGCTCAAGGTAGCGGCCCAGACATTCGGGGCAGCGCTTCGACGAGTCGTTGGCCTCCGCCTCAAACTCCTTTTTGCATTCAAGACACCTGAACTTTGCCATCGAGAATCCCTCCTGACCTCGGTTAACATTGGGGGCGCCGCGCCTGGGCGGTGGCCCTCTGTTGTGAATTGCCGCCTATAATCATAGGCAAAAGGCCGTCTTTGGTCAATGGCGTTTTTAGGGAAGCGCTGATTAAAACAAAAACACATACTTTGCCAAGGGGAAATATGCAAAACATCTATGGACAAAAATCTCCAGCGCTTCCCTAAAATTTTAAAATGGGACTATGCCCCAATCCCCACGCGCTTCGCGCGGCCTGATGAAGTTTCAGACACTGAAGGGAGCCTATACGGTTGACAGTTCTCAACGACTTAACCAGTGTTTCCTTAGGGGAACCTCCGGCAGTTCACAGGGCCGCGATCCGGAGCGGCGGGCAGTTCGAGGCCTGAGCCCTGGCCATGTCCATAACCGTCCGTCCCAGCGCCGGGTGGCGCCAGTCGGGCAGGATCTGCGCCAGGGGGACCAGGACGAACTCCCGGTCCGCCAGGTGAGCGTGGGGGATCTGAAGGTGCGGGGACTCGTAGAGAAGCGTACCGCAGAGGAGGATGTCGACGTCGATGTTCCGCGCCCCCCACCGCACGGTCTCACGGCGCCCCATGTCGCGCTCGATCCCCTTTACGGCGGCCAGCAGGGCTTCGGGTTCGAGGTCGGTCTTCATCAGGAGGCAGGCGTTGAGGAAGCGGGGCTGCTCCGCGACGCCCCAGGGTTCCGTTTCAAAGACGTCGCTCCGCTTGAGGACGGTGCCCAGCACCTCGAGGCGGTGAAGGGCCTGGCGCAGATTGGCCAGCCGGTTCCCCAGGTTTGCCCCCAGGGCGAGGGCTAGCGGCTCCATGGCGCCGCCCTTCGCACGGCCCGCGCCATCAAAAGCGCCTGGTGGTTCTCCCTCACGTCGTGCACCCGGATCATCTCGACCCTCCCCTCCAGCAGCGCGGAAACAGCGGCCGTCCTCTGCAGGCGGTCCCCCGGCCGGTCCTCTCCGGAGGACGTAAAGCGCTTTCTGGAGTGCCCGATCAGGAGGGGGAGGCCGTGGACCCTCAGGGCCTCGATCTCCTTGAGGATGGTCAGGTTCTCCTGGCCGCCCTTGCCGAACCCGATGCCGGGGTCCAGGATGATGCGATCCCGGCTCAAGCCCGCCGACTCCGCGGCGCGAAGCCGCTCCTCGAAGTAGAGGTGGAGCTCCGTCATCAGGTCCTCGCTGGGCGGGACGTCCTGCATGGTGGAGGGGTGTCCCTTGATATGGGAGAGGATGTAGGGCAGGCCCGTAGCGGCCGCGCAGGGCAGCATGGCCCCGTCCAGGAGGAAGCCGCCCACGTCGTTGATGACGTCCGCTCCCTCCTCCGCCGCCGCGCGGGCTACGGCCCCCTTGTAGGTGTCGACGGAGATCACGGCATCCGGGCAGGCGCGCCGCAGCGCCCGAAGCGCGGGCAGGAGGCGCTCAAGCTCCTCCTCCTCGGAGACGGGAAGGGACCCGGGGCGGGTGGACTCCGCCCCCAGGTCCAGGACGTCTGCGCCGTCCGCGAGCATCTCCTGCGCCCGGCGCAGCAGGTCGTCCGTGTCGTTGACGCGGCTTCCCGGGTGGAAGGAGTCCGGCGTGAGGTTCAGGATGCCCATGACCTTCGTCTCGCGGTTCAGTTCGAGGCTGCGCCCGCCGGGCAGGGCGAGGCGCCACCGGTTGACCTCAAGTCCTCGGACGGCGGAGGACAGCGCCGCTCGAAGCTCCGGGAGCCCCCAACAGTCCAGAGATTCGAGCTTCTGCAGCAGCCGGTTGATCTGAGAGTCCGTTCCCATCATGAGGAGCCCGCTGGTCTTGCACGTCCCGTCGATGACGCCTCGCGCGACGAGGGCGTCGCCCCCGCGGGCCAGAAGCTCCTGCTTGACGAATGCCGCGGCGCGGTAGTCCACCTTGGGCACGAAGAAGTGCAGCACCCTACGCTTGGGGCCAAGGTAGCGCAGCGACCGGGGATCGGCTCCGATGCGCTCGACGATCGCGGCGAGGTCGCCCGCCTCCGCCGCAGTCAGCGGAAAGACGGCCGCTCCCGTTGGGTTGAAGTCCTTTTCCTGCATTGGTCTGCCTCCTGAAGTTTCGTGCGGGCCGGCGGTCCGAAGGGGATATAAAATCTTTGGACTGGAACGGAGGACCTAAAAGGCTGCCCTTCGAAACCGAAACGGCCGCTTCATCCGCCGTTATTGTATAGCAAAACATCAGTCGTAGCAAGGAGCCGTTGGACCGTTCCACCCGACTCCCTGCCTGGAACGACCGAGCAGCCCGCGCTGCCCCGCCCTTCGCGAACCGGGCGCAGGCGTGCGGAGCGACTACCCCTTGTCCTCGCATGGGCCTCAAGACCCGTTGACCTTTATCCCAAAAACAGTATAATCGTACAACCTAATGGTTGGACCACTCGGTCGAAACGGATGGTCTGGACGATGGTCACGGGGTTCGGGCGGTAACAGAAAGGGTGAGATCGTGCGGTCGTTTTTGATCGCTTTTTTAAGGAAGCGCTGATTAATCTTCAAAAGTTGTTGAAAGCGATCAAGGAACATCAAACGGAGGGTATCCTTCAGCGCTTCCTTAAGCGTTAAAATGGGGCTACGCCCCAATCCCCACGCGCTTCGCGCGGCCTGATGAAGTTTCAGGCACTGAAGGGAGCCCATGCGGTTGACAGTTCTTAACGACTTAATCAGTGTTTCCTTAATGGAGGACGCCGTTCTACGGCGGATGGAGTGAAGGATGGGGAGGTGGAGGCTATTTCGAGGCGCGACGGGTTGAGCGGGGAGAAACGCCAGGCGCTGATCGACGCAGCCGTCGACGAGTTCAACGAGCACGGACTGGAGAACGCTTCGTTCAACCGGATCATCGAACGGTCCGGCATCAGCAAGGGAACCGTTTATTATTACTTCGAGAACAAGGACGCGCTGCTGGACATGGTGCTTCAGGACATTGGGGAGCGCGCCCTGCGGGCGCTTCCGGAGCGGGCGCTGCCGGAAACGGAGGAGGAGTACTGGCCGGCCCTCTGGGAGGAGCAGGAGCGCGAGTTCGACTTCTTCGTGGATAACCCGGAGCTGGGGCAGATCATGATGCTCTCGCTCGGAGAGTGTGAGGCCGGGGAAGGCGAGGAGAAAATGCTGCGCGGCTCCCTGCTTCATCTATTCCGGCGCAGGGAGGCGCTGGTCCGGCGGGGACAGGAGCTGGGCCTCGTGCGAAGCGACCTCGACACAGGCCTTCTCATGAACGTCATGCGGTCGATCGCCAAGTCCCTCTGCGTTGCGATCTTCGGGGCCGACGTCCGGTCGTTCACGGCGCTTCCCGCTGTGGAGCGGACGGAGCGGTCCCGCCGCTACCTCGCCCTCATGCAGGATTTGACGCTTCGTGTGTTGAGCGAGGTCGAGGCAGGCGGAGTCTTCGAGCGCTGGAGAGCGACGGAAGAAGGGGCGATGTTGTCGCTCCGGTCGGATTCTATGAGTTTTGCGGGATAAGGAGTGAGTGCGCGCATGTGGAGCAAGTTGATGAGCGTTCTGAATAAGGTGCGGGTGCTGCTTTGGGTGGGGGCCCTGGCGGCGGTGGGGGCGCTGGTGACCGTCCAGGTCATGGCGAAGATGGAACAGGCCGAGGCGAACCTGCGCTCCTTGGAACAGGAAACGGAAACCGTCTATCCCGTCACGACGGAGGTCCTGAAGACATCCGACTGGAACACGTGGCGGAGCTACTACGGGCAGGGCAAGTCGGCCCACACCCAGAACGTGACGGCCTACGAACGCGAGATCGTGCGCACGGTCCACGTGCAGGTGGGGGACCGCGTCAAGCCGGGGCAGACGGTGGTCACCCTGATCGTGGCGGACCGTGGAGCCAAGGTGCAGGCGCAGCGAACGGGCTACGACGAGGCGAAACTGAACTACAACCGGCTGAAGGAGCTGCACGCCAAGGGTGGAATCTCGCAGTCCGAGGTGGACTCCGCCTACGCGACGCTGAAGTCCGCCGAGGCGCAGCTGAAGAGCTCCCAGTCCACCCTTCAGCGCACGGAACTGAAGGCCAGCATCGAGGGCATCGTGGCCGCGCGCAACGTGGAGCCGGGCGAGGTGGCGGAGGCTGGGATGACCCTCATCGCCATCGTTGACCCGCGGGAGATGGAGGCCGAGCTCATGGTTTCCAAGAAGGACATCTTCAAGATCAACAGGAACACCTCCGTGGACGTCTACGTCGATGGCGTGCGAAGCGCAGGCTGGGTGAAGCGCACGAGCCCGGAGGCCCAGACGGGATCGGGCCTGTACCCCGTCGTCGTCGGCCTGCCGGAGAAGAGCGGCATCCTGCCGGGCTCTTACCTTGAGGGGCGCTTTCTGGTGGACCATCAGCCGGGCGTCATCGTCGTCCCCTCCAACGTCGTGATCTACCGCAGCGGCGGTCAGGCCGTGTACCTGGCGTCGGGCGACGTAGCCCACAGCGTCCCCATCACCACGGGCGACGGGCGAGAGGGCCGCGTGGTGGTCACCTCTGGCCTCAAGGCGGGCGACGAGCTGATCGTCAGCGGCAGCCGCGTTCTCTACGAGGGCGCCGCCATCACGCGAGACGTGCCTGGCGCGGCTCAGAAGATGTAGGGGGACGAGGCTCATACCATGAGAAGTTTTGTCCGCTTCTGCATCTACCACCCCGTTTTCACGGCCTGCTCGGTGGTCGTCTGGGTCCTGCTGGGCGTCAGCAGCTACTTCACGCTGGGCGTGACGCTCTACCCGGACGTGGAGCTGCCCTTCGTCCTGGTGCGGACTGCCTACGACGGTGCAGGCCCCAACGAGATCGAACAGCTGGTGACCAAGAGGATCGAGGACGAGCTGGCCGACGTGGACAACCTGAAGTCCCTCACCAGCTACTCCCAGGACGGCGTGTCCATGGTCGCCGTGGAGATGGAGTCAGGGACGAATCAGGACCTGGCGCTCTTGAACGTCAACAACGAGGTCAAGGCCGCGATCCCGGACCTTCCGGACGGCGCGGACGATCCCGTCTGCACGAAGTTCGACATCGGCTCCCAGCCCTTCCTCACCATCGCCTTTGCCACGGACTCCATGCCGGAGAAGGCGGCGAAGAAGGTCATTGAGGACCGCATCCAGCCCATCGTGTCGCGCGTCGACGGCGTGGGGCAGGCCTACGTTTCCGGAGGCCGGGACCGTCAGATTCAAATCCTGCTGGACCCCTCCGCGCTCAACGAGTATGGCATCAACTACCTTCAGGTCTGCAACGTGGTGGCGGCCAACAACCAGACCACTCCCACCGGCTACATCACCCAGAAGAGGGACGAGATATCTTTGCGTCTGCTGGGTGAGTTCAACGACGTGGAGCAGCTGGAGAACATCCTGATCCCCACGTCCAAAGGGCAGCCGGTGCGGCTCTCCATGCTGGGACAGGTGGTGGACGCGGAGGAGGACCAGCGCAGCCTTGCCCGCGCCAACGGCAACCCCGTGGTGCTGCTGCGCGTCAGCCCCAGCTCCAACGCGGACGTCGTGAAGGCCGGCGCGGAGATCAAGCGCCAGCTGGCGCGCCTGATGAAGGACTACCCCGACTTCACCTACGAGTACACCCAGGACGACACCTCCTACGTGGAATCCGCCGTCAAGAACATCGTGCGGGACACGGGCATCGGCATCCTGCTGACAGCCCTGGTGATCTACCTCTTCCTCGGGCGCCTGTCGGCCACCTTCATCGTGGCCTGCTCCATGCCCGTGGCCTTCGCGGCCACCTTCGTGCCGCTCCAGATGTACGGCTATAGCCTGAACCTGATGAGCACCCTGGGGCTGGCCCTCTCCATGGGCACGCTGGTGATGAACGCCATCCTCATCATCCAGAACATCTACCGCTACCGCGACATGGGCTGCGACCCCTTCAAGGCTGCGGAGGACGGGACGGTGGAGATATCGGTTTCGGTCCTGGCGGGCGTCCTGACGAACCTCGGCGTGTTCATGCCCGTGGCCATGATGAACACGATATCGGGCCAGTTCCTCAGGCCCTACGCCGTCACGATCGTCTACGCCACGATCTTCTCGCTGTGGGTGACGATGGCCGTCACGCCCTGCATGGCGGCGCGCATCAGGAAGCAGGAGGGCGACGCGGGGCTGCCTCTCATGGGCCGTATCCTGACGGGGTGGTGGAACTGGCTCTTCGACGGGTTCCGCGACCTCTTCATCTTCCTGCTGAAGGGGGCCATGCGCTTCCCGGCCTGCACGGTCCTCCTGGTGCTCCTGATGACCTGGGGGTCGCTGAAGTTGGGCGGCTTCATTGGAACCCAGTTCATGCCGGAGTCGGACGACGGGACGATCCGCATCTCCGTGACGCTGGACAACAACGTTTCCCTCACCCGGACGCAGGGCGTCCTGGAGCAGGTCGAGGCCTTCATCAATGGGATGGAGGACCGCAAGTGGATCCGCAGCGTCGTCTCGAGCGTGGCGGGGTCCATGCGCAGCCAATCCCTCAATCAGGCGGAAATCAGCCTCTACCTCGTCAACGCGGAGGAGGGGCGGCCCTCCACCCAGGAGATCGCGGACCGGATCCGCCCCTTCCTGGCGACGCTCCCCGGCGTGGAGTACTCCGTGTCGGCCACCCGCGCCGGCTTCAGCGACCCTATCTCCATTGAGGTCAAGGGGACGGACCTGAACGTGCTCTATTCGGTGGCGGAGGAGATTCGTGCCCGCGGTCGCAAGGTGCCGGGCGTGCGCGACCTCTCCATCGGGATGGAGCTGGGCAAGCCGGAGCTTCGGGTGGAGCCCATCCGCTGGCGCCTCTCGCCCCTGGGGCTCAACATTGCAGACCTGGCGCGCATCGTCCGCGGCTACCTCATCGGCATGAATTCGGGAAAGTTCCGCCAGGAGGGCTACGAGTACGACATCAAGGCGCGCCTGAGCCGAGAGAAGGCCGGGGACATCTTCAAGGTGCATGAGCTGCCCGTCATGACGGGCAACGGCCTGGTGCCTCTGGACGAGATGGCGGACGTCGTCTGGGGCGACGCGCCGACCGAGATCCAGCGTAAGGACCGCGTCCGCATCGTGCCCGTGACGGGCCGCGTGCGCTACATCACGACGGGCGAGGGCAACGCGCGCATGAAGGAGATAACGGATGCCATGACCCTGCCCGAGGGCGTCACGATCTCCTTCGGCGGCGAGGCCGAGGACATGGCGGAGGAGTTCACCGAGTTGCTCCGCACCCTCGTCATCGCCATCGTCATCACCTACCTGGTGGTGGCGGCCATCCTGGAGTCCTGGACCTACGCGGCGATCATCCTCTTCACGGTGCCCATGGCGGCCATCGGCGTGGTGCCGGCCCTGATCGTCACGGGCGTCAACATCTCGATCTTCGCCATCATCGGCATGATCATGCTGGTGGGCATGGTGGTCAACAACGCCATCGTCATCGTGGACTATGCCGAGGTCCTGAGAGGGCAGGGCAAACACCCCTACGAGGCCATCGAGGAGGCCTGTGTCGTGCGCTTCAAGTCCCTGGTCATGGCGGTCGTCACGTCCGTCGTCTCCCTGATCCCCCTGCTCTCGACGGGGCGCGGGGCCGAGATGAAACTTCCCATCGCGGTGGTCGCCATCGGCGGTCTATTGGCGGGCGGCTCGTTGGCGATGGTCTTCATCCCGGCGGCGTACAAGCTCATCTGGCGCTTCTGGCTGTTCCTGGAAAGGCACAGGGGCAGCAGGGCCCAGCCGGCGGAAAGTCACGCAGAGGCATAAGACGTAAAAACGCAGGGGCGGCGGGATCGAGTTCGATCCCGCCGCCCCTGCGTTTAAAACCTTTGAGTGCACACCCGCGTGACGATGGCCCCAGGAGGGCGGTGAGCGGCTACAGCAGCGCCGTGATGAGGACGATCAGCACCAGGCCCGGCAACAGGTCGCAGAGCTTGAGCTTTGTGAGCCCCAGGAGGTTCAGCCCGATGCCGAGGATCATCAGTCCTCCCAGAGCCGACAGGTTGGAGTACAGCCGTTCCGTGAGGAAGGGCGCCATTCGGACCGCCAGAAGGGTCAGCCCGCCCTGATAGAGGGCTATCGGCAGGACGGAGAACAGGACCCCCGACCCGAAGGACCCGGCCAGAAAGACGGAGGCGATACCGTCCAGGACGCCCTTCGTGACGAGCAGCGTGGGGTCGTGGCGCAGGCCGTCGTCGATGGCGCCGATGATGCCCATGGAGCCGGTGCAGAAGAGCAGCGTCGCCGTGACGAACCCCTGCGTGAAGTGGCTTTCCGCAAGGTGAAAGCGCGCCTTCAGGGCGTCGCCCAGCCCGTTCAGCCGATCATCCAGCCGAAGCCAGTCCCCGATGAGCGCGCCCAGAACGAGGCTTGCCAGGACGGCGACGGCGTCCTGCATCTTCAGGCTCATGCCCACGCCGAGGCAGAGCGTGAAGAGCCCGAAGCAGTGAAAGATCGTGTGGTTCAGGCGCTCTGGGATGAAACGCCCCAGGGCGAGGCCCAGGGTAGCGCCGAGAGCGACGGCAGCGACGTTGAAGAGCGTTCCCCCGGCGGGGACCCTACTTAAAAATTCCATGGATGACGCAGCTCCTTATCTTTTGACGGTCTGGCTTGAAAAAAGGGCCGGCAGGGTGTCCCCCCGCCGGCCCTTGCGTTGGGACGAACGCCTAGGCCCGGATGGCCTCGATGCGTCCGGGGTAGGCCGCTACGGCCTGTTTCAGGATGTTCCCGGACTTGATCAGGTCCTCCGTCTTCAGGACGTAGGCCAGGCGCATCTCGTCCTTTCCGCGCCCCGGCGTGGCGTAGAAGCCGCTGCCCGGCGCGCCCATGGTCGTTTCGCCGTTGACGTCGAAGTTCTGCAGCATCCAGATGATGAACTTCTCGCAGTCGTCCACGGGGAACTTCACCATGATGTAGAAGGCGCCCTTGGGCTCCTCGCAGATGACGCCGTCGATCTCCTTCAACACCTTGTAGAGCGTGTCGCGACGCGTCTTGTACTCCCGGTTGACCTCTTCCAGGTAGCTCTTGGGCGTGGCGTAGAGGGCCGTGGCGCCCACCTGCTCCAGCGTGGAAACGCAGAGGCGGGCCTGGCAGAGCTTCAGGACCTGCGCCATGAAGTCCTTGTTCTTGATGGCGATGCAGCCGATGCGCGCGCCGCACGCGCTGAATCGCTTGGACACGGAGTCGATCATGATGACCCGGTCCCGGATGTCCGGGAAGCTGGCGAAGCTCGTGAACTTGTCACCGTCGTAGGTGAACTCGCGGTAGACCTCGTCCGCGATGATGTAGAGGTCGTACTTCTTCGCCAGCTGGGCCGCCGCCTCCAGCTCCTTCTGAGTGTAGACGGCGCCCGTCGGGTTGCCGGGGTTCGAGAACCAGAGGGCCCTCGTTCGGGGCGTGACGAGCTTCTCGATTGCCTCCAGGGGGGGCAGGTGGAAGCCCTCCTCGGCCCTCGTGGGGATGGGGACGATCTTCGCCAGCGCGGAGTTGGCGAAGGTGTTGTAGTTCGCGTAGAAGGGCTCCGGCAGCAGGATCTCGTCGCCGGGGTCGCAGATGGCCTGCACGGCGAAGGAGAGGGCTTCGCTGCCGCCGTTCGTGATGTAGATGTCGTCCCGGTCGTAGGGGATGTCCCAGGCGTGGTAATAGGCGCTGATGGCGTCGCGCAGCTCGTTGCGCCCCTGCGAGGCAGCGTAGGCAATGGTGTCGACCTTGAAGCTGCGGATGGCGTCGAAATACCCCTGGGGCGTCTTGATGTCCGGCTGGCCGATGTTGAGGTGAAAGACCTTCTTGCCCTTGGCCTTTGCCTCGTCGGCGTAGGGGATGAGGCGGCGGATGGGGGATGCGGACAGCGCTTTGATTCGTTCAGAAAAACGCATGACGATGACCTCCTTAACGTTAAAATGAGTCAATGAACATGGCGTGCTCGGAGGACAGGGCCGCGGGTTTGGGGTGCGCGCGTCCTCCGCGCTTTGGGATCACTTCGCCTTGCCCTGGTTCGCGACGGCGGCCTGAGCCGTGGCGATGGCGTCGGCGTCGCCGAGGTAGCGGTGGGATTCGGGCGTCATGTCGTCGTTCAGCCGGTAGAGGAGCGGGACGCCCGTCGGGATGTTGAGCTCCAGGATGTCCTTGTCGGAGATGTTGTCCAGGTACTTCACGAGCGCCCTCAGGCTGTTGCCGTGGGCCGCGATGATGACCCTGCGTCCGGCGCGGACCTCCGGGACGATGGCCTCCTTCCAGTAGGGGACAACGCGGGCCACGGTGTCCGCCAGGCACTCGCCTGCGGGGAGCTCCGATTTCGCGAGGTTCGCGTAGCGCGGGTCCTTCCCCGGGTAGCGTTCGTCGTCCTCCTTCAGGAACGGTGGGCGCACGTCGTAGCTGCGGCGCCAGATCTTCACCTGCGCGTCGCCGTACTTCGCCGCGGTGTCCGCCTTGTTCAGCCCCTGGAGGGCGCCGTAGTGGCGCTCGTTCAGCTTCCACGAGTTCCGGATGGGGATCCACATGAGGTCCATCTCCTCCAGGACCAGCCACAGCGTCTTGACGGCCCGCTTCAGGACCGAGGTGAAGGCCAGGTCGAAAGTGCAGCCCTCCTCCTTCAGGAGCTGTCCTGCGGCCCTGGCCTCTTGGACGCCCTTCTCGGACAGCGGCACGTCCGTCCAGCCCGTGAAGCGGTTCTCCCTGTTCCATGCGCTCTCGCCGTGACGTATCAGGACGATCTCGTACACTGAAAAGGCCTCCCCTCAAGTTTAAAGCCCAACGCGTGATGCGGCCGCGTCGTCCGTCCGCGCGAAGGACGCAAAAAAATCCTGTTGATGTTTGGTCCAAGAATATCAGAAAGAGGCGGATTTTTCAATTTGTGCGTTTGCGCGGCGCTATGGTTTCAGCACCTCCCGGTACTCCGACTCCAGCGACACCTCCGCGAAGGTTCCCATCTCGTTCATGACGGTCAGCGCGTCGTCCACGATCTGCATGGCGATGGGGCAGCCCGTCCCCTCTCCCAGCCTCATGCCCAGCGTGACGAGGGGGTGCAGCCCCATGGCCTCCGCCACGGCCGCGTAGGCCGGCTCCACCGACCGGTGGGACGCGATCAGGAACTCCTGAGAGAGCGGGGCGATGCGGGAGGCCAGGAGCGCCGCCGCGATGGCGATCACCCCATCGACCACCGCCGGGATGCGGTAGGCCGCCGAGCCCAGGAAGACGCCCGTCATGGCTGCGAGGTCGAGCCCTCCGACGCAGGACAGGATGTCCAGCGCGTCCTGCGGGTCGGGACGGTGCCGATCCAGTGCTTCGAGGATCACGCGCTTCTTCGTCTCGAAGGCCGCGTCCGTCAGGCCGCCTCCGCGCCCGACGAGGTCGCTGTCCCGTGAGTCCAGCGCGGCCATGATACAGGCTGCGGCCGGCGTTGTGTTGCCCATGCCCACCTCGCCTGCGCCCAGGATCTGATAGCCCTCCTCCCGAGCCCGCCCCGCGCACTCGATGCCAAACTCGACGGCCCGCCGCGCCGTTTCGGGCGTCATGGCCCGTCCCTTGGCGAAGTTCTCCGTCCCCCTGGGCATGAGCTTGCAGCTTGCGTCCACCCCGGGCGTCGGCCCCAGGTCCCGGACGCCCAGGTCAAAGAGGCGGAGGTCCACCCCGGCCCTGCGGCACAGCACGTTGATGCCGCAGCCCACGTCCGCCGCGTAGAACTCCATCAACACTCTGGTGAAGTACTGCGGTGAGCCTGATACGCCCTCGTCGTAGACGCCGTGGTCCGACCCGAAGAGCAAGTGTACCCGCCGGTCGATGGAGTTCTTCACCTGTCCCGTGATGCCCGCGAGGCGAATGGAGAGCGCCTCCAGCTCTCCAAGGCTCCCCACGGGCTTCAGCAGGCCCTTCTGGCGCTCCTCGGCGGCCCTCACGGCCGCCGCGTCCAGGGGTGCGATGCGCGCCACCGCCTGCTCGATCGTCAAGTGTTCCCGCATGTTCAAGATTCCTCCCGAAAGGTCATGAATTTCGTCGGTTCTTTGATTTGTCGTACTCCCTTAGAGTAGAGTAAATTTTCCTCACGCAGCCCACATAATTGTATAATAAAACTTAACGGGCGGCGAACCGAGGCCCCCCTGAGTTCTTTCGTCGAAAATTCGTCGAAAAGTCGAAAAGAGGATGCGTTATGACCTTCCCAACCGCGCTGTGCTTTGCCCTCCTGCTGGACGTCCTCCTGGGCGACCCCCACGCCCTGCCGCATCCCGTCGTCGGGGTCGGCCGCCTCATCCGCTTCTGGGAAGGACGGCTCTACCCGGAGGCGGGCGCCCCCCACGCCGTTGTTCGGGGCGCAGGACTCTGTGTCCTCGTGCTGCTCTCGACGCTTGCAGCAGTTGCCGGATTGCTCTGGGCGGCGGGCTGGGACGGCGGCCTTGCGGCGGCGATCGAGGTGTACCTGCTCTACGCGGCTTTGGCGTGGCGGTCCCTGAAGGACGAAACGATGCCCGTCGCCCTGGCGCTGTTCCGGCGGAACCTGCCTGGGGCGCGGGCGGCGCTGTCCCGCGTCGTGGGCCGGGACACGGAGAACCTGGACGAACCCGCCATTGTGCGCGGAGCCGTCGAAACCGTCGCGGAAAACTCCGTGGACGGCGTGATGTCCGTCCTGTTCTTCGCGGCGCTGGGCTGGGCTGTCGGAGAGGGCGTCGGCATGGTCCTCGCCGTCTGGGGCTTCAAGGCGGTCAGCACCATGGACTCCATGGTGGGCTACGAAAACGCGCGCTACCGCGAATTCGGACGCTCGGCTGCGCGGCTGGATGACGCGCTGAACTTCCTCCCCGCCCGCCTCGGCGGGCTCGTCATCCTTGCGGCCGGCGCGTGCCTCGGCATGGATGCGGGGGAGGGGATGCGGGTCTTCCTGCGCGACAGGAGAAAGCACAAGAGCCCCAACAGCGCCCACGGGGAGAGCGCCTTTGCGGGGCTTCTGGGGCTGAGGCTGGGGGGCGGCGCCCTCTACGGCGGCGTTGCCCAGTCGCGCCCGTGCCTGGGGGACGGGGTCCGGACACCTGAGGCGGCGGACGTCCTGCAGGCCCACAGGTTGCTGGACGCGGCGTCGGCCCTCTTCGCCCTGCTCTGCGCCCTGCCCTTCCGGCTCGCCTGAGCCCTTGTCCTTGGTGACGACGATGACTGTGGAAAAGGGCATGACCCAACCTTCCCCGGACGGAACCCTCCGCGCGCTGCGGGACCACGGGGCGAACCCGGAGAAGCTCTATGCCGCGCTGGGCATCCCCATGCCGGCGGACGTCGTCGACTTCAGCACGAACACCTGTGCCCTCCCTTGGCCCGACGAGGCGGTGGCCCGAGTGATCGACAACACGGCGCGCCTGGCGTCCGCGTACCCGGACGACGAGTGCCTGGCGCTGCGCCGCCTCATCGCCGCCCGCGAGGGGCTTGCCCTGGAGAACGTCCTCGTTGCGAACGGGTCCAACGAGGCGCTGTACCTTCTGGCCTCGTTCTTCGCCGGGCGCCGCGCGGCGGTGCTCCAGCCGTCCTACGGGGAGTACGCCCGCGCGCTTCGCGCCTTCGGGGCGGAGGTGGAGGACGTCTTCGGCCTCGATTCGGCGGTCCACGCCGACCTCCTGATCCTATCCAACCCCTGCAACCCGACGGGGGCGTACCTCCCGCCTGAGGAGCTGGCCCGCTTTGCGGCGGACCGCCCGGACATGACCCTGGCCGTTGACGAGGCGTACATCGACTTCCTTCTGACGCGGGAAAGGGAGAGGCTCGACGTGTGCGCGCTGCCGAACGTCCTCCTGCTGCGCTCCCTGACCAAGACGTACCACCTGAGCGGGGCGCGCATCGGCTACGTGCTGGCGGGGGAGGATTGGATCCGGCGCCTGGGGAGCCGTCAGCCGACCTGGAGCGTCAACGCCTTCGCCCAGGCGCTGGCCCTGGCCTTCATGGAGGACGAGGGCTTTCTGACGAGGCTCCGGGCTCACTACGCCGAGGAAGCGCCCCGCCTGGTCCGCGCGGTGGAGGCGGCGGGCTTTCGCGTGCGGCCGTCCTGCGTCCACTACTTTCTGATGGAAACGGACGACGACGAGGCCCTGATTCGGGGCCTGATGGAGCGCGGCATCGTGGTGCGTCACACGCGGAACTTTCCCGGCCTCGAGGGGCGGTGCGTCCGCATCGCCACGCGGACGCGCCAGGAGAACCGGCGGCTCGCCAGCGTGCTGAGAGAACTGAGGGAAAGGGGCGTTTTCTGATGAAGGGGATCATGGTGCAGGGGACCTCCAGCGATTCGGGGAAGAGCTTTCTGGTCACGGCGCTCTGCCGGCTGCTGTCCGACCGGGGCTTCCGCGTCTGCCCGTTCAAGTCCCAGAACATGTCGAACAACGCCTGCGTCACGCGGGACGGACGCGAGATGAGCCGCGCTCAGGCGGTGCAGGCGGAGGCCGCGCGGCTTGAGCCCGAGACGTTCATGAACCCCATCCTCCTGAAGCCGCGGCGGGACGTGTCCTCGGAGATCGTGCTGGAGGGGCGCGCTCTGGATACGCCGGCGGAGCGCGGCTATTACCGCACCTTCACCCGGACGCTGGGCATCGAAGCCGTGCGCCGCGCCCTGCGCCGCATCGAGGAGCGATTCGACGCGGTGGTCATCGAGGGGGCGGGCAGCCCGGCGGAGGTGAACCTGAACGATTTCGAGATCGTGAACATGTGCGTGGCGCGCGAGGCGGATGTACCGGTGTTGCTGGTGACGGACGTGGACCGCGGCGGGTCCCTGGCCTCCATCGTCGGCACGCTGGAGCTCCTGGGGGAGGACCGCGGTCGGGTGAAGGGCCTGATCTTCAACAAGTTCCGCGGCGACAGGAGCCTCTTTGACCCTGCCGTCGGCTGGATCGAGCGGCGCACGGGGGTGCCGGTCCTCGGGGTGATGCCCTGGGTGGAGGGCGCGGCCATCGCGGGCGAGGACTCCCTGAACGTCCACTGGGGCCGGACGGGAGGCGAGGGCCTCTCTATCGGCGTCGTGCGCTTTCCGGGGCTGTCGAACTTCACGGACCTGGACCCCTTTGAGCTGGAGCCGGACGTGGAACTTGTCGGCCTGGATGCGGACACGCCCGAACGGACGCTTCATTCCCTGGACGCCGTGCTCCTGCCCGGCTCCAAGAACACGATGCGCGACATGGCGTGGCTTGAGCGGACGGGGCTGGCCCGTGCCGTTCGCGACCTCAGCCGCGCGGGGAGGTGCGTCTTCGGGGTCTGTGGCGGCTACCAGATGTTGGGGGAGCGCCTGTTGGACCCGGACCTGAAGGAGAACTCGGAGATACGGGAGATCAAGGGGCTGGGGCTCCTGCCCTCCGTGACGGCTTTCGGCGTGGGGGAGAAGCGCACGATCCGCACCGAGGGCAGGGTGCGGCGCCAGCTCTCCGCCGACGAGGTCCCCGTGACGGGCTACGAGATCCACTTCGGCGTCACCCGCCCTGCGGGGGGGAGTTCCTGCCCTGCGCTGCTGGAGGTCGCGGGGGGCGGCGTTGAGGGGTTGGCCCGTCCGGACCTCTCCGTGGCGGGCACGTACCTGCACGGCATCTTCGATGCCGACGCTTTCCGGGCGTTATGGCTCAACGCGGTGCGGCGTTCACGCGGACTGGAGGAGCGGGCCGTCACGGACACGAGAGCCATGAAGGAGCGCGCCTACAACGCCCTGGCCCGTGCTGCGGAACGGCACCTTGACATCGGCGCGATCCTGAGGCTGATGGGGCTGGCGTGATTCCAATCCCCAAGCCATCGTAGGACTTCGTCGTTTGGGGCGTGTTACAGGAGTGGGCCCGCTTCTTCCCGTGATGGGAGAGGAAGCGGGCCCACTCGCTTTTCGGAGGCCTTGGGACGGAGATGGGGCGCGCCGTTTGGGGACGCCCTATTGACTTCGTCGCGTCCTGCGATTCGTCCGGCCCATCCCGGCGTTCGCCACGTACCCTGCGGCGTTCTTCACGCTTGCGGCGACGGCTGCGGTGGAGGGGACGATCTCTCCGTCGTCGTGCGCTGCCTTGGCCTTATAGGCGGGGGGTGCGACGGCGTCCGTCGTTCGGGACGTCTTGCCCGATTCAGCGGCGATTCGGTCCGCCCGCTCCTTAAGGTGCTTTAGGCGGCGGTCCGTCGGAGGGTGGGAGTTGAACCCGTTGGGCTCGGTCCCAAGGCCCGCGTCCTTAAAGCGCTTCATGGCCCGATAGAGGGCGTGGGGGTCATACCCCGCCTTGGCCAGGAGGTCCGTCCCGTAGTCGTCGGCCTCCACCTCCTGCTCACGGCTGAAGCCGCTCTCCGCAAGGGTCATGCCGATGGCCCCGGCGGTCTGAGCCAGGTCTCCGGCCTTCCCCAAAAGCGACCCCAGGATGGCCCAGCCGACGTTGCGGCTCACCTGCTCCTTGTAGTGCCCGCGGCGGACGTGCCCGATCTCGTGTCCCAGCACGCCCGCGATCTCGTCCTCCGCGTTCAGGAGGTCCATCAGACCCTGGGTCACGTGGACGCTGAAGTCCTCTGCGGACTCGTACTTCACCCATGCGTTGGGCTTGTCGGACTTCTCGAAGGTAACGGAGATCCTCTTGAAGCCGTCTGCCGCGGCCATGCGCTCCCACGCCCTCTGGACGACGGCCCTGTCGATCTTGGCCCAGGCCGGGGCGACGGTTGCTGCCACCAGGAAGGCGGCGATCAGAACCGCCGCGCCGCCAAAGGGCCGTTTTATTCTCTCAAGCTGCATCCTCATCGACCTCCTGCCGACTTCCCGATCGTGTGCGGCTCCGCCGCCATGTCGTCGTTCCTGCCCCCTGCTCGACGTGTGGTTATGTGTGCTCTCGCCCCTCAGGTGAGCGCGAAGTCCGCCACCAGGGGAGTGTGGTCCGAGGGGCGCTCCCAGCCGCGTGGCTCGCGTTCCACAAAGCAGTCCGTGGCTCGGAGGGCCAGGGCGGGTGAGGCGAGGGCGTGGTCGATGCGCCAGCCGATGTTGCGGGTTAGCGCGTCCTTCACGCGATAGTCGAAGAACGTGAACTCTCCGGGGTCCGGGCGAAAAACGCGCAGCAGGTCCTTCAGCCCCTCGGAGGTTCTGGCGAATCGCTCCTGGATGTCGCGGCAGAAGCAGACGTGGCCGCGCTTGTTCTCCGGGTGCGTGACGTCTGCGTCCGTCGGCGCCACGTTGAGGTCGCCGACCCAGAGAAAGGGCCCCTCCATCTCCCGCAGAATGAGGCCTCTCACGCGCTCCAGAAAGCGCTTCTTGACCTCGTAGTCCGGGTGATCGACGGACTTCCCCTGGGGCACGTAGGTATTGAGCACCGTCATGCCCGCCAGGCGCGTCAGGCCCACCCGGGTGGGGAAGTCCGGCTCCTCCCCGTCGCCGAAGCCGAAGGTCGTCTCGGCGGAGAGCGTTTCCCGTACCAGGGCCGCCACGCCGTTGTAGGACTTCTCGCCGCAGAAGCGGGCGCGGTATCCCATCGCGGCGAAGGCGGCCTCAGGAAAGTCCTCGTCCGTGGCCTTGGTCTCCTGAAGCATGAGGACGTCCACACCGCTTTTCGGCAGCCAGCGCTCCAGGATGGGCATACGGCTGCGCACGGAGTTGACGTTAAACGTCGCGAGGCGAAGCCTGCTCATCGGTCAGAGGCTCTTCTTTCCGGCCCGCTCGCGCAGGATGCGGCGGAGGATCTTGCCCGTCCCTGAGAGGGGGAACTCATCGACGAACTCGATGCTGCGCGGCGCCTTGAAGTGGGCCAGGTGCTCCTTCGCGTAGCGGATCAGCTCGCGCTCCGTGACGGTCGCGCCGTCCTTCCGCTGGATGTAGGCCTTGGGGACCTCTCCATTGATGTCGTGGGGGATGCCCACGACGATGGCCGTCTGTACCTCGGGGTGCCCGGCGAGGACCTTTTCCACCTCCTGGGGGTAGACGTTGAAGCCTCCGACGATGAGGATGTCCGTCACGCGGTCCAGGATACGGACGAACCCGTCCTCGATGCGCACGTAGTCGCCCGTGTTGAACCAGCCGTCCTCGAATCGGTCCGCCGTGAGCTCCGGTGCGCGGAAGTACCCGCGTGTGACCGATGGACCCCGCACCCAAAGGACCCCCTCGTTCTCCTGGGTGTCCTGTCCTTCCCGCGTGCGGAGCTTGTACTCGTAGCTGTCGAGAAAGGGTCCGACGGAGCCCGTGCGGTGGGTTTCATAGCTGCGGTTTATCGTGACGACGGGCGAGGTCTCCGTCAGGCCGTAGCCCTCCATGATGTCCCGTCCCGTCAGGTGCAGAGCCTGCTCGTGCAGGTTGGGGTTCAGGCGGTCGCCCCCGGAAACCAGGAGTTTCTGCCGCGCCAGCCCCTCCTTGGGGAACTTCCCGCGCTCGACGGCCATGAGCAGGTAGGCGTAAATGGCGGGCACGGCGAAGGTGATGTCCACCGGAGCCTCCAAGATGGCGCGCATCGCCGGCTGGGGCGGCAGGAAGGCGGGCACGATGGCCAGGCGGGCGTTCATCGTCAGGGGCAGGATCGTGGCGACGGTGTAGCCGAAGGAGTGGAAGTTGGGCAGCACCGTCAGAATGACACGCCCCTCCTGGAGGGCGGGGACGACGTCGCGAAGGCACTTGCAGTTGTCGATGAGGTTCCCGTGGGTGAGGGGCACGGCCTTGGGGGCTCCTGTGGTGCCCGAAGTGGCGAAGATCACGGCCAGGTCGTCGTCCTCCGGCTTACCGGGCCTGCACCTGAAGGGCGGCAACGGCCCCTCCGGTGGGCAGACGGCGTGAGGCCATCCCGCCTCGTCCAGGACCGCGATCACGTCGTCCTGAACGTCGGGGGCGATGACGCAGCCCGCGGGCTCGATCAACTCCAGGGTCCCCTTCAGCGAGGGGATGCCCGCCGCGACGTTCAGAGGGCAGAACGTCCCCCCCCGTCGCCAGACGGCTATAGAAAGCGCCAGGATCATCGGGCAGTTCTTCATCATGACGACGAGGCGCTGCCCCCTGCCGAAGCCGGAGTCCCTGAGCGCCGCTTCACAGTCCTCCGTGAGCTTCAGGAGGTCGGCGCCCGTGCGCCACGTTCCCTCCCACCAGTAGCAGGGCTCGTCCCTGTGGCGATTCAGGCTCTCGGTGATGATCTCTTCCAATCTCTGAGGCATTATCGATGCATTCCTCCTGTTGTCTTGTCTTAAAGGTTAAAACGGCGTTGCCGTTTCGTGCCCCGTGGGCGTGGACGCCCCGTTAGGCGTTGCTTTCGGGCTGGCCTATGGCCGGCGCGATGAAGGCGAGCGCGGAAACGGGTTTCAGCGTTGAGTGCGATCGCGCTCCTGCTGGCGCAGCACGCGGCGCAGCACCTTGCCCGTGCTGGAGAGGGGGAGCTCCTCCACGAACTCCACCTCCCGCGGAACCTTGTAGTGGGCGAGGCGGGCCTTGCAGAAGCGGATCAGCTCCGATGCCGAAACCTGCGCGTCCTTATCCTTGATGACGAAGGCCTTGGGCACCTCCCCGCTGATGTCGTTCGGCATCCCCACGACGATGGCCGTCTGCACGGCGGGGTGCTGGGAGAGCATGGCCTCCACCTCCTGGGGGTAGACGTTGAAGCCCCCGACGATGATGATGTCCGTCACGCGGTCCAGGATCGTGATGTATCCGTTCTCGATGCGCACGTAGTCCCCCGTGTTGAACCAGCCGTGGTCGAACCGCTCACGGTTGAGCTCCGGCGCGTGGTAGTAGCCCGCGGTCACCGAGGGCCCTCGCACCCACAGCACGCCTTCGCCCGCTTCCGTCGGCGCGCCAGCCTCCGTCCGAAGTTGTAACTCAAAGCGGGGCAGGGGCCGCCCCACGGTCCCCAGCCGGAAGCCCTCCTCGACGCGGTTTGCGGCCAGCACGGGGGAGCACTCCGTGATGCCGTACCCCTCCAGGACGCCGACGCCGAAGGCGGCCTTCACGCGCCCGTCCATCTGGGGGTTGTAGCGGTCGCCGCCCGCGATGAGGAGGCGCACGCCCTCCGCCTTTTGCCCGCTGCGCTCCAGGAGGGCGAGGATGAAGTTCAGCATCGTGGGCACCAGGGGCAGAATGCTGGGGTGAGCTTCCTGGATGGCCCGCAGGGTGTTCTGGGGCGGCATGAAGCCGGGGACGACGACCTGCGAGGCGCCGACGTAGAGAGGCAGCAGCATGCTGACGGTGAGGCCGAAGGCGTGGAAGTTTGGCAGGACGGTCAGGAACGAGTCCTTGTCCGACAGCGTGGGGATGGCCTCTAATATCCCGCGGCACTGGTCCAGCAGGTTCGCGTGGGTGATGGGCACGGCCTTGGGGTCGCCGGTGGTGCCGGAGGTGGAGAAGATGACGGCCAGGTCCTCGGCCTCAGACTCGGCCGGCCGGCCGGTGAGGGCGGGGGGCGTCCCCTCGGTGGGGAACAGGGCGCAGGACAGGTCCGCGCCGCGGATGGCCTCCGTCAGGCTGCCGCTCACGCCCTCGGAAACGACGACGGCGAAGGGCCGAAGCAGGTCCAGCGTCTTGAGCAGGGACGCTGCGCCGGCCTTCTCGTTCAACGGGCAGAAGGAGCCGCCAAGCCGCCATGCGGCCAGGGCCAGAGCCTCCGTCATGGGGCTGTTGGGCATCATCACGGCAAGCCTCTGTCCGGGGCCGAATCCCGCGTCCTTCAGCGATCGCGTGCAGCCGTCGGCGAGGGACTGGAACTCCCTGCGGCTGCCCCACGCTCCTTTCCACCAGAGGCACCGCGCCTCCGGCTCCTTGCGGAGACGTTCGTCCAGTACGTCGTTTAATCTCTCGGGCAAGGTAAGCCCCTCCTCCTGAGGGCGCGGCCGGCCCCTCGAAATGTAAGGTTTATAGTGATTTATTATACGATAAGACGCGAAAAATGTGGGGAGAAGGGAAAGGGCGTAGGACGTGGCGGACGAGTTTCCTTTCCAGAGGACGATGGTCCCCCGCCGCGGGAACTCAGCGACCCCGTGGCACCCAAAGGACACCGCTTACTGCTGCTCCCTTCCGGGCCTGACAGGGTTCACGGGCCTTTGCCGCACAGGACTGAGCCCCCGCGCCGGGGGACTAAATCAGTATACAGGATGCCTCGTTTTTTTTCAATGATTCAGCCGCAGAGCGCGTCAGTTCTTCTCGTCCTTAAGGAACTGGTTGCAGAGCACGGGCGTTTCCTGCAGGATACGTCGTCAGGCGCTCAAAAAGTCCGACAGCACCTCGTTGAACCTGTCCGACTCCTCCCAGAAGAGCATGTGCCCCGAATTCTCGAAAAAGACCGTCTTCGCCCCCGGAATGGCCTCGCCCACATAGGCGCTTCCCTGCCAGGGAAAGACCTTGCTGTTCCGGGCGACGAGCACGAGCGAGGGGACCGTTATCCTCGGCAGGAAGTCCCTCCAGTCGATATGCGTATGGTCGCGCATGATTTCGATGCGTACCTTTGGAGGGCACTTGGAGATCTCGTCCGCGAGCTCGGCAACCTCATCGACGGTTGGCTCCCGATGAAGGCAGCCGTGAACGAGCCCTTCGGCCGAGGCACGCGGCAAAAACTCCGCGGCGCAGCAGGTGCGCACAAACGTCTCCGCGTCATAGCAACTCGTCTGGCCCCAGGTCCAGTCCGGACCGATATACTGCGCCGGTGCCTGATCGATACAGACGAGTTTCTCGACGTGACGCGGTCCGAACAGCTCAAGATAGCTCCAGGCGATGGATGCCCCCATGGACCACCCGACGAGGGTCACTTCGTCCAAGTCCAGCGCCTCAATCAGATTGAGGACGTCCATCGCGTAGCGGGCAATGCGGTGTCCGTGCAGCACCTTCTCGGATTCCCCATGACCGCGGAAATCCATAAGGACGACTTTATGGTCCTTTGAGAGGGACTCCACATTTTTACAGAAAAAATGCGTCGTGCAGGTCCAGCCTGGAAGGAATAGCACCGGTTTCCCCTGACCACTTACCTCATAGTGAATGGAAACGTTATCGTTGGTGGTTACGAACGGCATGACTGACCTCCTGTTGGATTTGAATTCCTCCGCGTCCGCCTGCTGTCTGGAATCGGAGAATGGAAACGCAGAGCTATCAAGGATATTTTCACATCCAATATGACATATACCACCGGAGTATGAAAAAAGCAACTTTTAAGGCGGGGTCATCAGTCCAGACGTTTTTAACGGAATGGAAGACCTCTCGGCGGTGCGTATGCTCCAGGATGGGCTGGAGGTCATTGGCTGAGGCTCCGCATCAGCGCGAGCCACCCCTCTGCGGCGCGGTCCTCCGAGAAGTACGACGCCCGCTCCTTCAAGAGCGAGACCGGCATGGGGTGTGCCAGGGCGTCGTCCAGCGCATCGGCCATGGCCTCGTCGTCCCCGACGGGCACGAGCCAGCCGTACTT
>NZ_DBHLDX010000007.1:0-55406 GCF_057312375.1 Fretibacterium sp. | reverse complement strand
ACACGGGGCTGTAGATGCCCATGGTTGCAATCCAGAGGAAGGGCAGGGACAGGCCTGAAACGTGCTTGATGGCAGCTAGCCCATCCAGCTTTTTCTTCCGCTGAAGCGCCTGTTTCCTCTGGACCTTTTCGTCCAGGAGCATCTCATTGTAGGGCGTCGGGGAGCCGCAGAAAGGACAGAGCTCTACCCCCGCTTCCAGAGGGGCTCCGCAGTGCTGACAGATCATCATCGTCGTTCCTCCTAAAATTTGCGAGCGGACGAGGCCTGCGCCGCGGCGCTTATTTTCGTCCACCTTCCGCCGTTTATTTTGCAGAACGACGGGGGTTATGTCAATATTGATTTGCGTTTTCAGGGGCGGTTTTTCCTGCCCGTCAAAATAAAAAGCTCGGTGAGGGATGGGATGGCGAGAGCGATCGACGGGAACTTATATGACGAAATGCCCAAAGATCGCCTGAGTTGGGATAAAATAGTAAAGAAAGCTTGCCTCGGTCGGATGGAGGGCAAGAGTGGCTTGGGCTTTTGAGTTTCAAGATTAAAAAGCGAAAGGATGTCGAAGGTCGATGGAGTCTATCGGAAGATCGCCGCGTGAGGGGAAAACAGGGAAGGGCCTGAGCAGGTTTGGGTTTGCTCTCTGTCTTCTATGCGCTCTGAGTTTCGCCTTTGTGTTGCCCGAGTTCGCCCCCATTTCAGCCGAGGGTGCTCCACGGGTCGTGACCAAGACGCCCGATGGAAAGAAGACCGTGCGGAGAACGAGGCTCCATAGGAAAAAGACCGTCAAACGAAGGGCGGTTTCCCTCTTTGCGGGTGGGCAGGGTACGGCAAGGAGTCCCTGGACCATCCGCACGGAGGCGCAGCTTCGCGCCTTTGCCGCTTCGGTCAACGGCGGGAGGAACTACGCGGGCAAGCACATTCGACTGACCGCCAACGTGGACCTCGGAGGAAGGGCCTGGGCTCCCATCGGCTTCTCGCGCATCGGACGAACCTTGGCGTTCAGCGGCGTCTTTGACGGCAATGGACGCACGATCAGCGGCCTGTCGCTGAAGCACGTGGGGAAGGACCCCGTGGGCCTGTTCGGAACGCTCTCAGGAGCCTACGTCTACAACCTCACCGTTGAAGACGCCGAGGTGAACGGCGTGGCGGAGGTCGGGATCCTGGCCGGCGCCGCTCAGAAGTCCACGGTCAAGAACGTTTCCGTATCCGGCGCCGTCGCGGGCAGCCAGAACGTGGGCGGCCTGATCGGCAACGCGGTGGAGTGCCGCCTCCTGAACTCGGAGTTTATCGGCAAGGTGAAGGGCGCAGGGGCCAGCGCGGGCGGCATCGCCGGCGGTGCATTCGGCTCCATCCTGATGCACGTTTCCGTTTCCGACAGCAGCATCGAGGGACGCGAGAACGTTGGGGCCATGGCGGGGACGTTTCAGGCCGGGCTCCTGCAAAATGTCGGAGTCGAGCGCTGCGTCGTGACGGGGACGGAAAACGTCGGCGGCGTAGCGGGAGCTGCGGCCGGGCCCATCCAGTTCCAGTCCGTGGCCTTTGACGGCAACGTGGAGGGCGTGGAGAACGTGGGAGGGGTGCTGGGACTCAACGCCCAGGGCACGGTGAAGGACGCCTCGGTCCAGGGCAACGTCAGGGGGACGAACCAGGTCGGCGGCGCGTTCGGCCTGTGGCGTGGAGGCACCGCCCTGCGCTGTATCTCGACGGCCTCCGTGAACGGCAGGGCCAACGTCGGTGGGGTCGCCGGCCAGATGGAGAAGGGACTGCTGGATCGTTGCACGTCGGACGAGGAAGTCCGGGGCGGAGACATCGTGGGAGGACTGATCGGCCGCTACGTCGGCGGCAGGTACACGAACTGCCAGCCGTCCACGTCAGTGCATACCGGACTCAAGGGCGGCCGTGAGATCGGAAACGAGAGCGAAAGATAAACGGTGAGCAAACGGAGGGGGCGGCCGTCGAGGCCGTCCCCTCTCCTTAGGGTATAATTTCGCAATCTGTCCGAATATTTTGGAGGTGTGCTGCAGCGATGAAGAAAATCACGTTTTTTTACCTCGATGCCTGTCCCTATTGCAAGAACGCCCGGAGGGCCATGGATGAGCTGAAGGCGGGGGACGACCGGTATCGGGCGATCGAGATGGATTGGGTGGAGGAGAGTGAACGCCCGGAGGTGGCTGAGAGGTACGATTACTACAGCGTGCCGACGATGTTCATCGGGTCGGAGAAGCTGTACGAGGCGCACAAAGGAGAGGGGTACGAGGAGTGCAAGGCCAACGTCAAGCGCGTCTTTGAAGCGGCGCTTGCGTAAACCTCTATCTGTCGTTATAATAAAAAAGTTTTATGCCCTGCCTCTTCTGTTGGAAGAGGCCATTAGACCATAGGGAGGAGGTGACAGACGTGCGGCATTACGAGATGCTGACCATCCTTAGCGCTGAACTTGAGGACCCTAAGGAGGAGGTCGGCAAGATCGAGGAAGTCGTGCGCAGTCTGGGAGGCAACGTGACCCAGACGGATGTCTGGGGAAAGAAGGCGCTGGCCTACCCCATTCAGAAGAAATCCGAGGGAATCTACGTGCTCTTCAACTTTGACCTTGAGCCGGCGGGAACCTTTGAGTTGCGCCGTATCCTTGGATTGCGTTCCAACGTCTATCGTCAGATGATCATCCTTTTGGACGAGTAAGGGAGGATCGACAATGGCCAGAGGGTTCAATAAAGTGGTTCTGATGGGCAATCTCGCCCGCGACCCCGACGTTCGTTACACGGTGGAGAGGCGGGCGTGGGCTCGCTTCACCGTGGCGGTGGGCTATGCGTGGAAGAACAAGAGCGGGGAGTACCAGGATGGAACGGACTTTATAACCGTCGTCGCGTGGGGCCCTCTGGCTGAGCGTTGCGGCCGTTACCTCAAGAAGGGGAGCGGCGTCCTCGTGGAGGGGCGGATACGCTCGCGCAGCTACGACGCGCGTGACGGGTCCGGGAAGAAATACGTGACGGAGGTGGAGGCAGGGGAGGTTGTCTTCGTGGGTGGAAAGAGGGCCTCGGACGAAGGGGTTCCTTACGATCCCCAGACTGCCCCCGACTCCTCGCCGTCCTCCTTCTCCGGCGACGAGGATTTCGGCAAGAGCATCCACGAGAAGGGGTTCAGCGACGACTTCCCGATGGATTTTGCGGAGATGGAAAAGGACACCAACAAGAACTCCGAATCGGACATCCCCTTTTGACGGGGGCGTCTGACAGGACCTTGGGAGGAGCCAGCTAAACGCTCCTCCGTCGGTAGTCCGTGGAGATTTTTAAGGAGGATTTCTTAGATGAACGGAGAGAGGGAGAGCAGGCCCGCAGGCGCCGGCGCACCGCGCGGCGGCATGCGGAGGGGGTCCAAGCGACGCCCAAAGTTCTGCTATTACTGCGTTGAGAAGCAGGAAAAGGTCGACTATAAAGACGTTGAGAAGTTGCGCAAGTACATCAGCGAGCGGGGAAAGATCGTTCCGCGCCGCGTCACGGGCAACTGCGCAAAGCACCAGAGGCTTTTGACCGAGGCCATCAAGAGGGCGCGTTACATGGCGCTCCTGCCTTACTCGCTGGATTGATCCTCTCCTGTTGCGCGAGGGAGGCATCTGTCCTTTGACGGGATGTCGGCTGAATTTGCATGGGGAGAGGCCACAGGGCTCTCCCTTTTTTTATTCCTAAAAAGGGGGTGGACTATGCCGGGGCCGGAGAGCGTTTTTAAACAAAGCACCCTTGGCCGTCTGGTCTTTTTTTCCCTTTTGACGGTCCTTCTCTTGAAGGCGAAGGACTACGTTCCAGCGGTGGGCTTCTGGGGCCTGTTCTTCTCCCCGCTGCCGCTTGCCCTCCTGGGGTGCCGGGAGGGACGCCGGTTGTTGGGGCTGGGAATGCTCTTGACGGGAGGGCTGACGGCGTTTTTCCTGCCGATCCCTTCCGCCCTGTACTTCGTAACGGCTTCGGTCCCCCTCTCCGCTGTCCTTGCCGCGAGCTCAAGGAAGAGCTGGAGCGGGGGCGAGGCGCTTTTGGCCTGCACCTTCGTGTCCGTCGCCGAGAAGCTGTTCTTCTTCTTTCTCCTGTGGGCGCTGACGGGGCATAACTTTCTGGCCCCTGACGTGGGACAGATGGAGGAAATGATGGAACGGCTCTACGCGGGCTTCTCGTCCGGCCTCCAGGAAACGATCGCGATGCGGGAAAATATGAGGCAGACCGCCGCGTTGTTGCCCTACATGACGCCCTCGATGCTCCTCCTCTACGCGGGATTGGACGCGCTGTGCAACTACAAGCTGTGCGGGTATTTTCAGCGGGGACAGGCGAACCGCCCGCCCGCCCTGCCCGCCTTTACGGAGTGGCGTTTTCCAAAGTCCCTGTTGCCGGCGTTTTTCCTGGCCTTCGTCATCAACCTCCTGTGGGGTCTGGACGAGTGGAGGGCGGGCGCCCTGTTTGCGGCCAACCTGGAGCTGGTCCTGAACGTCCTCTTTTTCGTCGAGGGACTTTCTCTGGCCTTCTGGTGGATAGGGCGGCGAGGGCTGGGGCCCGTCCTTCGGACGTTGGCCGCCGTCCTGCTCCTGATCCCTCTGGCGTGGCCGTGGCAGGTGCTCATGGGCATCGGCGATATCGTCTTTGACTTCAGGAGCAGGACGACGCACCGCAGAACGTAGAGTGTGGCTGAAATGCCTTCAGGGAAGCGCCGAGGGATACCTTCGTTTGATGCTCGAAGATTGATAAGCGCTTCCCTGGCCACGGTTCCCTTAGGTTAACGCGGGGACTTTTGTGCTTTTTTGAAGGGAGAATCTTTCATGCAGGTGATTTTGAAGGCGGACGTCAATAAAGTGGGCAGCGCCGGCGCGCTTGTGAACGTCAGCGACGGGTACGCCCGCAACTTTCTCTTCCCGCGGGATCTTGCCGTCGAGGCGACCCCCAGCAAGGTGGCGGCGTGGAAGGAGGAGCAGGCCAACAAGAGGAAAAAGGAGGCAAAACAGCTTCAGGAGGCTGAGGAAACGAAGAAGGGGCTTCAGGGAAAGTCCGTGAAGATCGAGGCGAAGGCGGGGGAGAATGGGAAGCTCTTTGGGAGCATCACCACGGCTCAGGTGGCCGAGGCCCTGAGCCGGCAGTACGGTCGGGCGGTGGACAAGCGCGACATTAAAATGGAGGACGTCATCAAACAGCCGGGCAGTTATCCCTTTGCGCTGAAGCTGTACGCCGGCGTTCACGCGGACATGACGCTGTCCGTGATCGCACAGAAAGACTAACCGAATGCAGCTTTACGACAGGGTCCCGCCCCAGAACCTGGACGCGGAGCGGGCCGTGCTGGGCGCGTGCCTCCTGGAGCACGAGGCTCTGGGGATCGCCCTGGAAACCCTGAGGCCGGAGGATTTTTACGACCTCAACCACCGAGCCGCCTACGAGGTGATGGGGGAGATGTTCAACGCCAGCCGACCAGTGGACCTTGTCACCATTGGAGAGGAGTTGGCCCGGCGTGGCGTCTTCGACAAACTGGGGGGGCAGCCCTTCCTCGCCGCCCTGGTGGCGGAGGTCCCGACGACGGCCAACATCGCGTTCCACGCGGGCATCGTTCGGGAGAAGTCCGTCCGCCGTCGACTGATCGACGCGGGGAGCAAGATCGTCAGCCTGGCGTACTCCAGCGAGTTGGAGAGCGCCATGATCGTGGATGAGGCGGAACGGGCCGTCTTTGAGGTTTCTCAGCGCAACAATCGGGCCGACTTCCGCCCCGTCAGCGACATTCTGGGCAGGACGTTCCAGAACATCGAACAGCGCTATCAGGAGAGCGGTTCGGACGTCAGCGGCTTCGAGTCCAGCTTTGCGGACCTGGACCGCCTGACGGCCGGTTTTCAGCCGGGAAGCCTGAACATCATCGCCGCGCGCCCCTCCATGGGAAAGACGGCCTTCGCCCTCAACATCGCGCAGTTCGGGGGCGGAGGAAGCCGGGCGGCCGTCCTGATCTTCAGCCTTGAGATGTCCGCGGAACAGCTGGTGCAGCGTATGCTGGCGGCGCAGTCCGAGGTGGACCTCCAGGCGATGAACACCGGGACCATGAGCAAGGGGGACTGGGACGAGCTTCAGAATGCCGCCGGCGTTCTGACGCAGAGGCCCATCTTCATCGACGACAGCTCCATGCTGACCACGATGGATTTTCGGGCGCGCTGCCGCAGGTTCAAGTCCCGTTATCCGTCCTTGGGGCTCGTGATCGTGGATTACCTGCAGCTGATGAGCTTTGGCGGTCGTCAGACGGACAACCGCCAACAGGAGGTTTCCGAGATATCCCGCATGTTGAAAGGGGTCGCCCGCGAGTTGGCCTGCCCCGTCATCGCCCTCTCCCAGCTGTCGCGCGAAACGGAGAAACGTCCCGACAAGAAGCCGATGCTCTCGGACCTCCGGGATTCGGGGGCCATCGAGCAGGACGCGGACACGGTGATGTTCCTCTATCGAAGGGACTACTACGAGGAAACCCAGCCGGGGGTTGACAGCGAGGCTCAGCTGACCCTGGCCAAGAACCGAAATGGGCCGACGGACACGATCACCCTCGTCTTTCAAAGGGAGATCACGCGCTTTCGTAGCTGGAAGGGTTAAGGAAAGGGGACCGGTCGCTGGCCGGTCCCCTTCCTTGCAGCTTGCCGTGGGCGTGTGCTCCCTGTATCGGCCGCCCGGCCGTCAGCTCGGAGCTCCGATTACGAAAAACAACCGATTGCGGTCCTAGAGCCTTTCTCTATAATATTGGTCATTATTGGTCAGGAATTAAGGGGCCTGCGGGCCCCTTAACCAGGACGATAAAGTTAAGAATATATCCTTCATGGGGAGGTTATAGGTATGGACTTCAATAAATTGACGACGAAGAGCCAGTCTGCCTTGGCGGCCGCGCAGGACATTGCGGCGGCCCGAAGCCACCAGCAGGTGGACGTGGAGCACCTTATGCTGGCGCTCTTGCAGGACGCGGAGGGGCTGATCCCGCGCATGCTTCGCCGCATGGAAGTGGACCCCAAGGTGCTGGAGAAGCTCGTTTCCGACGAGGTAGCCCGTATGCCGCGCGTTTCGGGCAGCGGGGCGGAGCCGGGAAAGGTCTACGTGACCCCGCGGCTCAACAGGCTCCTTGTCGCCGCAGAGGAGCGCGCGAAGGCGCTTAAAGACGAGTACGTTTCCGTCGAGCACCTGTTCCTTGCGATGTTGGACGAGGGGACGAACACCAATCTGGGGCGCGTCCTGAATCGCCTGGGCATCACGGAGGATCGCTTCTTGAAGGCGTTGACGGAGGTCCGCGGCTCTCAGCGGGTGCAGAGCGCGGACCCCGAAGCCACCTACGAGGCCCTCGCCAAGTACGGGCGCGACCTGGTGGCTGCGGCGCGGGAGGGGAAGCTGGACCCGGTGATCGGGCGTGACGAGGAGGTGCGTCGCGTCATCCGCATCCTGAGCCGCAAGACGAAGAACAACCCCGTGCTGATCGGTGACCCCGGAGTTGGTAAGACGGCCATCGTGGAGGGGCTGGCGCAGCGCATCGTGCGCGGAGATGTGCCGGAGGGACTGAAGGACCGGACGGTCTTTGCCCTGGACATGGGGTCGCTGGTCGCCGGGGCCAAGTTCCGCGGCGAGTTTGAGGAGCGGCTGAAGGCCGTCTTGAACGAGGTGAAGCAGAGCGAGGGGCGCATCGTCCTGTTCATCGACGAGCTGCACACCATCGTCGGGGCTGGTGCGGCAGAGGGCGCCGTGGACGCGGGCAACATGCTGAAGCCCATGCTGGCGCGGGGCGAGCTGCACTGCATCGGGGCGACGACCGTCGATGAGTACCGAAAGTACATCGAGAAGGACGCGGCCCTGGCACGGCGGTTCCAGCCCGTGACCGTGGAGCAGCCCGACGTGGAGGACACGATCTCCATCCTGCGCGGCATCCGCGAGAAGCTGCAGGTCCACCACGGCGTGCGCATCCGCGACAACGCGCTGGTGGCGGCAGCGGTCCTCTCGAATCGCTACATTACGAACCGCTTTTTGCCCGACAAGGCCATCGACCTGGTGGACGAGGCCTGTGCCATGATCCGGACGGAGATCGACTCTTTGCCGTCCGAGCTGGACGCGGCCAGCCGGCGCGTGATGCAGCTTGAAATCGAGGAAACGGCCCTGAAGCGCGAGCAGGACGCGGCCTCCCAGGAGCGCCTCAAGGTGCTGCAGAAGGAGCTGCAGGAGGCCCGCACCGAAGCGGACGCCCTCCGTGCCCAGTACGAGGCGGAGAAGAAGAGCATCGTGGGCATCCGCCAGCTGCGCAGCCAGATCGACGAGGTGAAGGCCGAGATCGAGAGGGCCGAGCATCAGTACGACCTCAACCGGGTGGCGGAGCTTCGCTACGGCAAGCTGCAGAAGCTGGAGGAGGAGCTGAAGGCCCGCGAGGCGGAGAAGGAGGGGCAGAACGCCCCCGGAAGCCTCCTGCGCGAGGAGGTCACGGAGGACGAGATCGCGGATATCGTCAGCCGCTGGACGGGTATCCCTGTGACGAAGCTCCTGGAGGGGGAGCGGGAGAAGCTCCTGAAGCTGGACGAGGTCCTCCACAGGAGGGTCGTCGGACAGGACGAGGCCGTTCAGCTGGTGGCGGACGCCGTGCTGCGCGCGCGGAGCGGCATCCGGGACCCGCGCCGGCCCATCGGCTCCTTCATCTTCCTGGGGCCCACCGGCGTCGGCAAGACGGAGCTGGCCAAGACCCTGGCGGAGGCGCTGTTCGACAGCGAGGAGAACATCATCCGCATCGACATGTCCGAGTACATGGAAAAGCACTCCGTGTCGCGCCTCGTGGGGGCGCCTCCCGGCTACGTGGGGTATGACGAGGGCGGGCAGCTGACGGAGGCCGTGAGGCGGCGTCCCTATTCCGTCATCCTGTTCGACGAGATCGAGAAGGCCCATCCGGACGTGTTCAACATCCTGCTTCAGGTCCTGGACGACGGGCGCATCACGGACAGCCACGGCCGCGTGGTGGACTTCAAGAACACCGTGATCATCATGACCAGCAACATCGGGTCGAGCGCCCTGCTGGAGGGCATCACAGCGGACGGCAACATCTCGGAGAGCGCGAGGAAGGAAGTGATGAACGCGCTGCGCGGCGCGTTCCGTCCCGAGTTCCTGAACCGCGTGGACGACATCGTCTTCTTCAAGCCGCTGACCCGCGACGAAGTCCGTCAGATCGTCCGGCTTCTCCTCGGACACCTGGAGGAACGGCTGGCCGACAGGCAGATCGCGCTGCACTTCAGCGATGAGGCGGTGAACTTCATCGGGGAGGCGGGGTACGATTCCGTCTACGGCGCGCGTCCGCTCAAGCGGTACATCACGCACAACGTGGAAACGAAGCTGGCGCGGGCCCTCATCGCCGGAGGCATTCGGGACCACTCCAAGGTCGAGGTCGGCCTGAAGGACGGAGAGCTCACCTTCTCCTTTGCGGACAAATAGGGATGGGGTTAAAAGCGGGCGGCAAGCCGGATGAACGGCTGCCGCCCGCTCCGCGTTTTGCAGGAAAAGCCCTACCGGAAGACCTTCACGCGCAGGGAAACGTCCTCCTTCTCCTTGGCCTCCGGCTGAGCCGCGATCCCTCCAAAGGGCATCTGCGCCAGCAGGACCCACGACGTCGGAAGGCCGAACAACGCTCTGACCCTGGGATCGATGACGGGGTTGTAGTGCTGAATGTTGGCCCCCACGTTCCGTTCCCGAAGGGCCGCCCACAGGGATATCTGCAGCATGCCGTTCGCCTGGTTCGCCCAGGTGGGGAAGTTCTCGGCATAGGCTGGGAACCGTTCCTGCAGAGCCTTGACGATGTCCTGGTCGTAGAAGTACAGGATGGTGCCCGCAGCGGCCTTGAATCCGTCGATCTTTCCCCGTTCGACCTTGCCGCCGAAGGCGTCGTAGATCGCCTCCCAGAGCGCGTCCTGCATCTTGCCGAGGGCCACGGCGACCCGGGCGCTCCTCATGTTGAAGGCGTCCGGGACGAGTTCGGTCACCTGTCGGATCAGGTCCTCGACCTCCGATTCCGGGATCGGCAGGTCCCTGTTGAGCGCGTAAATGCTCCGACGGTTTGTCAGCGCCTGAATCATGCTCATGGCTGTTCTCCTTTGCATCGCATAAATTAAAGAAAATCCCTGCTCCTGTTGTCCGCCGCGAACGACACGCCCAGGCCCGTTGGCCTCTTTTCGCCCACCTCCCTTGCTCCCCTTTGCGGGGCCAAGGATATCCTTCCGACACGCTTTTAATATGAAGCGGGGATTTTGTCAAGTAATGTCAAAAGTTGTAAGGGAAACAAAAGCGAAACTGTGAAAACTCACAAGCCCGCCCCAGGCTACCATGGGCGTATCTGGATCAGCTCCAAACGCGGTTAGTTTTTCTGCCACAGGGAGATCTGCGTGCCGTGCTTTTCCGTTTTGAAGTATTCTGCCAGGTTGTCGCACTGCACCGCTTCCGCAATCTCCCGCGCCCACACTGCGTCCTTGTCTTCTGCCCTGACAACAAATCCGACCGCGTACTTTTCATTGTCGTCGGACTGGCAGACGAACTTTTCGACGGACATGCCGGCGTTCACCATATGCCCCGCAGCTAGGCAGATTCCATCCACATCTCGTATGGCCTGAGGCAGAACGGACATCTCCGCCGTGATGAATTTGAATTTGCGGGGATTCTCCTTGACATCCAGAACTGTAGGCACCTCCGCCTCGGGGTCAAGAACGATCAACTTATGAGCTTCGAGCATTTTGAGCCCCCTTGCCTGATTGGTCGCGTCGTTGCAAAGACCGATCGTGGCGCCTTCTGGGAGCTGATCTACGGTGTCCCACTTGCTGGAGAACATGGCAAACAAAGGGTAAAAGGTCTTGGGCTGAACCATAACAAAGTTCGTTCCCTTGTCCCTGTTGTAATTTTGCATGTAGGGCTCATGCTGGTACCAGTTCATGTCTATGCTACCCTCGGCGAGCGCGATGTTTGGCTGCACGCTGTCGTCGAAGACGATCGGCTCCACTTCATAGCCTAGAGCCTCGATCGCATCCTTGGCGGAGCCGATCTGGTTCACCATATCCGTGCGCACCCCAATCTTTACATGAGGCTTGATCTGGGCTCCTGGCGAGGCCGTTTTCTCCGCCTGTCCCGACGCTAATGCCGTACCGCAAAGCAAAAACACAAGCAGAACTCCCACAAAGATATTCACATTTTTCATCGTGATTTCCTCCTTCAATGATTTAGTTCCAAAAATCCCTGTCTGCCCACTTACTTTAATTTTCTGTAAATCCAGTCACCTAGGTATTGGATCAGGATCACCAGGGCAACCAAAATCAGGACGATCGAGTACATGATTTTTTCGTTGAAGTTCTGGTACCCGTAAGTCAAAGCGACCGCCCCAAGTCCCCCCGCCCCGACGGCGCCGGCCATAGCCGTAGCACCCAAAAGATTGATGATGGCCAGACACAGCCCCGACACGATGGATGGGACAGACTCCTTCAGCATCACCTTCAAAACGATCTGGCTCCTAGATGCACCAAAGGATCGAGCTGCCTCAATCAAAGCTGGGTCAACCTCTTTCAGGCTGTTCTGAAAGGTACGCGCTATAAAGGGAGTGCAGGCTACTGTCAGGGGAACGAGAGCAGCTGTATCTCCGATGGATGACCCCACGATCAATCGAGTGAACGGTATGATGGAGATCATCAGGATGATAAAGGGAAAAGAGCGGATAACGTTCACAATAAAATCAAGAATACGATTGACGACAACATTTTCGCAAAGCCCACCCTTCTCCGTTACAACCAGGATAACCCCAATCACGAAACCGAAAGCGACCGACAGAAACCCGGAGATGAGGAGCATCTTGAGGGTGTCGAAAATGGCGGGCAGTATCAGTAGCTGAAAAATCTGTGCAAAGCTGTATCGGGACAGGGCCATGGTTATTCATCCTCTTCCGGTTCGTCGTTCTGATCTTCCACTTCCGGCAAAAGTTCCGTCCAACTGGCGCCTTTTTCCGTCAGGTAGGCGGCGACCTTACCCATCTGGCTATCATCGACATTGATGACGAAAATCCCCAGCCTGTCATCCTCAAAAGATTGGATTTTTCCGCTGATGATCGGGAACACGCATTGCAGATCTGCATACATCTGACCGAACAATTTCCCCTCGTCCAGACTGTTCAGCAGATGTGCTATCCGAATATTGTGTCCCTGCTCCGGGAGTTTCGCTTTTCCCTCCCCCAAAAGCCTCATGAGCGACCTGGGCTGCTCAATGAAGATGTCCTTGACGGAACCCTGCGCGGCAACTTCGCCATGCTCCATGATGCACGCTCTCCGGCAAATCTTGCGTACCACCTCCATCTGATGGGTCACCACGACGATGGTGATACCGATCTTCCGGTTGATCTCCTTCAGCAGGTCCAGGATAGACAGGGTCGTCTTGGGATCTAACGCGGAGGTAGCCTCGTCGCAGAGCAGGATGCTCGGTTCCATGGTGAGTGCCCGCGCGATCGCGACCCGCTGTTTTTGGCCGCCGCTCAAGTTCCTGGGCCTCACCTGCGCTTTTTCGGAAAGCCCCACCAGGTCAAGCAACTCCAGGACCTTTTTGTCGATGCTGGCCTTGGGGTACTTCCAGCACTTCATCGGCAGGGCCACGTTGTCGTAGACGGTTTCGCGCTCCAAGAGGGAAAACTGCTGGAATATCATTCCGATATGCCGGCGCAGGTTACGAATCTCCTTCTCTCCCAACCCTTTGATCTCGCGCCCGTCCACCCTCAGGCTCCCCGACTGATAGTCCGTAAGGCCATTGATACACCGGAGCAACGTCGATTTTCCGGCCCCGCTTCGTCCAACCAGCGCATAGATATCACCGTCCTGGATCGTGACGTTGATATCCTTTAAAACCACTGCCTTGTCATTGTCGTCCCAAACCTTGTACAGGTGCTCGATCTCAATCAATGCAATTCCTCCGGCCCCGGCAAAATACACGTACCTTTAATTAATGGGCGCTTTTTAGCGGCTATCGTCCGGTAACAGCGGGCAAACAACATGAACCAGCGCTGCGAACGGCTTCGTGAGTATCAGGTTCACTGCCGTTTCGCTGTGTGCAACGCATAATGAGAACGCTGTCTTAACTTCTCGCGTCCGCCTCAATGCAATGAGTTATAGATGCCGCCGTCGAATCGACGAAAAACGGGGGCAGGATGAAAGATACGGCAGGGAAATTCCTTCCCGCATCAAAGAGACTTCCATGTCTGACGCGGATCCTGTCGAAAAACAGAATAAGACAGAGCGGAATTTTAAGAAAAGTTTGAAGGAGCCGGATCCTTCCACGCGCAGCCCGCGCGGCGACATAATGCACTCCGTGCACCGTCATCGGCGCATCACGTCACGGCGTAGCGCATGGCGATCCTCCTTCCGCAAGAGAGTTCCCCAAAGGGGCCAAACTGAACTTTATCAGCGCCAACTCTAACAAAATATTCATGGGCTGTCAAGGAAGACTTTTCCACGTGTCGTCGATCAGTGATAATGTGACCCCGGTAAGTCCCCGGGGAAAGGAAGCCTTCGCAGCACAGCCAGACGTCTCCAAGCGGAGTGAGGTTTTTCAAGGTGTTTTTATAGAGGGGTTGTGGTATCCTTTGATCGTTGGCGTGCGTTGTGACCTGTGCCTTTTGAAAGGGGGCGCGGCGGAACGAAGTGTGAGGGGGGAACAGGTTGATCTTTGAGTTGATGTCCAATGGAACCTTGGCGAAGCTGCCGCAGGCATCCGTTCCGGAGGGGATCACCCCCCCAGAGGGACCCTTTGTGATGTTGCTTTTGCCCCACAACCGCTGCCTGGTGGGCGTGCCCGCCGCAGGCGCCGGCGACTCCTGGTCCTGGGGGAAGCCGGGCGGGGGGATGTCGGCCGTGTCGCTTTACGAGAACGAGGCGCTCACGCTGCCCTTGGACGCTTCCACGCTCATCAGCCTGCCGAAGGACACCGTGGCCTTCCTGCGGGGGGAGTTGCTGGCCCAGATGGACCCGCCGGGGAGCCACATGTCGACGGTCCTTGCCCTGAAGGGCTTTATGAAGGACCACGCCGCGTTTTTCGACGACTTCCCCTTTCAGGACGAGGCAGCCTTTGCCCTTTGCCTGAACGACGACGAGGTCCTGCGAAAGGCGTATTGGGCGCTCCGCTTTGCCATGGCGCGTGGGGAGTACGACGCCGTCACCCGTCTTAAGGCCTGGGTCAAGGCCGGCCCTGAGCTGCTTGGCGACCCGGAGAACGAGTTCCGGATATGGTTTTCCATCCTGAACCTGCCCACCGAGTCGGACCTTCAGGAACTGGAGGCCCTCTCCTTTTCGCGGGGGGACCTGAAGCACATGGCGTCGCAGCGGATCACGCCGATCTTCCTGTACAACCCGCGCGCGGGATACCTCGTCCTGGACCGCCTCACTCGAGGCGAGTTCCTGACCTGGGCGTTTCTGCCCCCTGCCCTCTGGACGGAGCTGCGGGAACGCCGAAAGCTGCCCATCCGCGAGGTGATGCTGGCCCTTTGGGGGCAGCGCGATGTCGACCGCGCCCTGGAGGACCGCTCCCGCTACATGCGAGGGTTGGGCGGCGGCGTTTCGTTGAGCCGGACCTAGCCGTCCGGCCTTGAACGGCGCGCTCCTGAGCGCCCCGCTTCGGGGGTTCAGGAGCGTTTGGACTTATATTGAGCGCAGCGGTGGTGATGGGAGGGGCCGAATGGAAAAGAGGGAGGACTGCGGGACGGAGGCGCTTCAGGAGCGGGCCCTCTGCGTGCGTCGGGATATCGCCGGGATGCCGGGGGCGCTTCACGACGGCTACCTCTTTTCCGCCGTGTCCAGCGTGGACCTTCTGGTCTGGCTCTACGGCCGGGTGCTGCGCGTTCATCCCGAATCGCCCCTCGACGAGGGGCGGGATCGCTTTGTCCTGAGCCGCGTCGCCGCCGCGCCGGCCCTGTACGCCACGCTTGCGGAGTACGGCTTTTTCCCGCGGGAGGAGCTGTGGGAGTACCGGCGCCTGGGCGGCATGCTGCAGTCCGCCCCGGAGTTTCGGCACGCTCCGGGGATCGACGTGTCCTGTGGGGTGCGCGGCATCGGCCTAGGGCTTGCCCTGGGGCTGGCTCTGGCGTTGCGGGACGCTGCATCGGAGGCCAGGGTCGTCTGCCTCCTCGGCGCGGACGAGCTGGCCTCAGGGCCCGTGTACGAAACGCTGACCCTTGCCGCGGAGGCGGTGCTCCCCGGCCTGATCCTCATCGTCGAGTCGGACGGAGCAGACGCCGATGCGACGAGGGCGCTCTCCGCGGTTGGGCGCTGTGAGGCCGTCCGTGCGGACGGCCACGACGTGGAGGCCCTGAACGAGGCCTGGAGCGAGTTGACGGCGGAGGATCGGGGGAAAGGGATGCGCGTCCTGCTGGCCCGGACCGTCCGCGGCCGCGGGCTGCCGCACGGCAGCGACGAACTGATGGACGACGAGGGGCCTCTGGACCGTCAGGCGGCGGACGTGCTGATCAGCGGGATAAGGCGTGAGCTCCGATGACGCTTCGGAAGGTCTATCGGTCGTTTCTTGAGGAGGCCCTGGGGTGCGGCGGCGAGTTCGCCGACGTGGCGCTGGCGGGAGATTGCGCGCCGCCGCTTTGGCCCGGACAGCGCCCCTACGTCCCCGGCGTCGGGGAACAGGGTCTGGTGCTGATGGCGGCGGGGATGGCCTATGGCGGCCGCAGGGTCGTGCTGAGCGGGGCGACGTCGTTCCTCCTCGGTCGCGCCTATGAGCAGATTCGTTCCGCGATTGCCCTGACCGCGCTGCCGGTCTGCATCGTGGGGTACGACTCCGGCTTCTCTGCGGGCTATGAGGGAGCGGCGCGTCAAATGCTTGAGGACGTGGCCCTCATGCGCCTTCTGCCGGGGATAACGCTCCTCGTCCCCTCGGACAGGGACGCCTCGGTCGCCCTGCTTCGGGAGGCCCTTCGTCGTCGCCGACCTGCCTTCCTCCGGTTTGCGGAGGAGCGCAATGCCGCTCTGGGCGAGGAGCAGGAGCACCTCTGCTTTACAGGGGCCCGAACGCTGCGGCCGGGGGGCGACATCACGATCTGCGCGTGTGGTATCATGGTAAAGGAGGCCCTGAAGGCCACGGACATTCTGGCGCAGCAGGGCCTGCACGCTGAGGTCATCGACTGCTGCTGCGTCAGCCCCCTGCCCGGTCGTTCGATTCTCTCATCCCTCCAAAAGACGGGATGCTGCGTCGTGGCGGAGGAGCACTTTTTGGCGGGAGGGCTCTTTGAGAGCGTGACGGCCCTCGCCGCTCAGGAGTACCCGGTGCCCGTCCTGCCCGTGACGGCGAGCGGCGGCTTCGGACAGAGCGGGTCAACTCAGCACTTGAGGGACTACTACGGGCTGACGGCGACTCAGGTCGTCAGCGCCGCGGTGCAGGCTTGGGCCAGGCGCAGGGTAGGATAGGGCGCCCACTGCGCCCTGCGATGAGCTGATTATCGAAGGGGAACGCCATATTGAAGATCACTTTTTCAGGGGTGAGCAAGGTCTTTGAGCCTGATATCGTCGCCCTGAGGGATATCAACCTTGAAATCAACAAAGGGGAGTTCGTCTACGTCGTCGGAGCCACCGGATCGGGCAAGTCCACCCTCCTGAGGATCATCACGCGGGAGCTTCTGCCGACCCGCGGCTCGGTTCGGGTCAACAACGCGAACCTGCGGGAGATGCGGAAGGCGGACATCCCCTATTACAGGCGGGACGTGGGGCTGGTGGCGCAGGATTTCAAGCTGATCCCGCACCTGACGGTCTACGAGAACATCGCCTTCGTGATGGAGGCCATGGCCGTGCCGCCAAAGATCGTTTCCTATCGGACGAACGAGGTCATCGAACAGGTGGGGCTCTGGCGACGCCGCTTCATGCGGCCGGCTCAGCTGTCGGGAGGGGAACAGCAGCGCGTGGCGATAGCGCGTGCGCTGGCCAACTCCCCTTCGCTCTTTATCGCGGACGAGCCGACGGGCAACCTGGATTTTCACACGGCGGCGGAGGTGATGAAGGTCCTCTTCGCCATCAACGCCGGAGGGGTGACGGTCGTGATGTCAACGCACAATCAGTACATCGTGGACTCCTGCCGCCAGAGGGTCGTCGAACTCGACGCCGGAAGGCTGATTCGCGACGAGATGTCGGGAGGGTACTTCGCCGATGACAACCTTTAGATACATTCTGAGGGACATGGGGCGCCTCATCGTCAACCACTGGGTCCTTGGCATGCTCACCCTCGTCACCGCTTCCGTGATGCTCTGGATCCTGGGGATGACGACGCTCTTCTCCCTCAACATCGAGAACCTGCTCTCCCGCCTTGAGAGCGAGCTGGTCATTCAAGCCTACGTCCGAAAGGGCAGCGACGTGGAGCAGGTCCTGCGAAAAATTCAGGCGCTGGAGGCCGTGGCGGCGACGAAGGCCTATTCCCCTGCGGAGTCCCTCGCAAAACTGCAGGAGAAGATGGGTAGCCAATCCCGGGCGCTGGACCTCCTGGGCGATAACCCCATCCCATGGAACTTTGAGATCCGGGTCCAGAACGCTTCCGACGTGGAGCCCCTGGTTCGGACGCTGATGGCCATGCCGGAGATCGAGGACGTCATCTATGCGGGGATGGTCGTCCAGAGGGTCAAGGCCCTCTCCCGCGTTTCCTCCCGCGTGGCGTTCATGATGTTCGTCCTCTCCATCGTCATAACCGCCCTGGTCGTCTACAACACGATCCACATCTCCCTCTACTCCCGGCGGGAGGAGATCGGCATCATGTACCTGGTGGGGGCGACCCGGGCCTACATCGCGACGCCCTTCGTCCTTGAGGGCACGCTCCTGTCCCTCGTGGGGTCCCTGATCGCGGTGGGAGGGATCGTTTCGACGTACCTGCCGGGCATCTCTATCCTTCAGCGCAACCTGCCCTTCCTGACTTCGGGGCTGGTGGCGGACCCCTACGTGATCGCGCGCTTCTGCGTCCTCCTCGTCGGCTTCGGGGCGACACTGGGTTGGGTGTGCAGCTACATCGTGGTGGCGCGCTTCATGCACGCTGAGACCCGACCGGAATAGGAGCGCCGTCTTGAAGGGCAGAGCGCAGTTCGCCGTAGCACTGGTCTTCAGCCTTCTGCTGCCGCTCCTGGCGCCTATTGCACACTTGTCCCGGGGAAGCGCCGCCGAGAACATCGACGCGCGCATCGCCGCGGAGGAGCGCCGCCGCCGGGAGCTGGACAAGCGCGTCGAGGACTACCGACGAAAGATTCGGGAGATGGGAGCCAAGGTGGACAGCCTCCTGGGGCGTATCGACGTGCTGGAGCAGGACGAGAGCATGGCCGCTCAGGGGATATCCGTCCTGGAGCTGCAGCAGAATAAAATCCATGAGAACATCGCCATCCTGAACGCCGAGATGACGCGGGAGCAGGTGAGGATCAACGAGCTGTCCGACAGGATGCAGCACAGGATCGTGGACCTCTACAAGTACGGGACGTCCGAGGAGATGAACCTCTTTTTCTCCTCGGAGAACGTCTTTCAGGCCGTCGAAGCCGTGCACATGATGCAGCTCATCGCCCGTCACGACGAGGTGCTCCTCTCCCAGCTTCAATTCCGCTATCAAAACCTGGACCTCTCGCGCAGGACCATGGACGAGCACCGCGCCCAACTGAAGGCGCAAAGCCAGGCACTGAGGGAGCAGAAGGAGAAGTACCACAAGACGATCCTGGCCACGAACTCCTTCGTCAGCCAGATCCAGCGTCAGAAGAAGCTGGCCGAGAAGGCCTCGCGGGAGGCGGAGGAGGCCCAGAAGGCCGTCGGTCAGACGATCCTGGCGTTGATGCGCCGCAAGCAGGAGCGCAGCGTCCAGGGGGGCGGACGGAGGGGCAGCGGCGTGGATTACCTGGCGGGCCAGGGACGCGGCTCCATGTTCGACTGGCCCCTTCGAGGGCCCATCTCCAGCAACTTCGGCCTGCGAATCCACCCCATCTTCAAGACCAAGAACTTTCATTCGGGCATCGACATCGCGGCCCCGGCCGGCACGTCGGTGAAGGCGGCAGCGGCGGGAGAAGTCCTCTTCGTGGGCTGGTTGAGGGGGTACGGCCAGGTCGTCATCCTGGATCACGGCCGGAACTACTCGACGGTCTACGCGCACCTGTCCTCGGCTTTGGTCCGCGAGGGCCAGGTGTTGAGATCCGGATCAGCCCTGGGGAAGGTGGGAAGGACGGGGACGGCGACGGGGTATCACCTTCACTTCGAGGTGCGCATCGGCAGCACGGTGAAGAACCCGCTGGACTATTTGAGGCGCTAGGCGCTGGTGCGGTCAGAGGCCTTCGACCAAGATGTGGAAAGGTAAAAAAAATCTTCCTGCCGCCGTCCTCCTGATGTCGTTCCTGTGGTCAGCGGCTCAGGCGGCGCCGTCCCCACAGGACGCGGCCCTCGACAACATGATCGCGATCCGTGAGCGAGAGCGGGAGAGCCTGAGCAGGAAGATAGAACACTATAACGAGCTTGCTCGGAGCAAGATGAAGGAGTCCCAGAGCATCCTGGGACGCCTTATGAACCTGCGCCGAAACGCGCTGGAATCTCAGGCCCGCATGGAGTTTCTGGAGAAGGAAAACGGCAGGCTGCAGGGCTCCATGGCCCAGCTGAACCTGAGCATTGCGGAGACCAGCAACCTCCTTGCGGACCTCCTCATCAAGCTGCGGACGAGGATCGTGGACATGTACAAGTACAGCTCCCAGGAGAGGCTGGATGTGCTCCTGGCGACGCGGAGTACCCACGAGGCCCTGATCATGGCCTACATGCTGCGGCGCCTGGCCAACCAAGATCAGAAGGTCGTTGAAACCCTTGCCCGGAAGGCGGACGAGCTTGAACGGTCCAGAGAAAAGCTGGAAACGAGCCGGGCGCAGGTCCAGCGCCAGCAGACGGAGCTGAAGAGGAAACGCGATGAGTTCGCCGCTACGATCCAGCGGACCAACGCGCTCCTGAAGGACGTTCAGGGAGAGCAGAAAAAGGCGAAGGCAGCGGCCCAGGAGCTCATGAACGCACAGCAGGCGATAGGGGACAAGATCATCGCCCTGATGCAGGAGAAGGGCGCGCGGGGGCGAGCTCCTGCACCCCCGTCAACTCCGCCTGCCTCTCCGGGGACGCCCGCGCCGCAGCAGCCGCTCAAACCGCAAAAAAAACCTCAACAGTACACCTACCTAGCGAACGGGGCGGTGCTGGAGTGGCCGATCCAGGGGTCCATTGCCATGGCCTTCGGGTCCAGGATACATCCCGTCTTCAAAACGAAGGTGTTCAACTCCGGGATCGACATCAGGGCCGCCTCAGGAGCCCCCGTGAGGGCTGCGGGGCCGGGAGAGGTGCTGTTCACCGGCTGGATCCGGGGATTCGGTCAGGTGGTCATCATTGATCACGGCCGGGGGATATCCACGGTTTATGCCCACCTCGCCTCCGCTTCGGTCGCTGAGGGGGACGCGGTCAAGACGGGGAGCCCCCTGGGAAAGGTGGGGAACAGCGGAGCCAACACGGATTACGGGCTGCACTTCGAGGTGCGCCGCAACGGCAGGGCGGAGGACCCGCTGCACTATCTGAGGCGGTTTTAGCCCGCATCTCTTGCGCGCGTCTGGGCAGCCGCTGAGGGCCGGACTGTAATATTTCGCGCGGCTGCGGTATACTTCTGAAGCGCGCCGTTTCGCGCACGTATATTGAGGATGGTGTTTGATAAGATGAAGCAGAAGATCGGCAGGTCATGGGTGAACGCTGCGGGCTTTCTCCTGGCCCTTTTGGTCGCCGGTGCCTTTGCGGCAGGACACGCCGGGGCCGCAGACGTTTCGGAGCTGGACAAGCTCTCGCCGTTCAGCGTTCGCTCCCTGTGGCTTCTCCGACAGGCCAGGGCGATCATCGAAACGTATCAGGTGGACGCGGAGGAGAAGCCGACCTCCGAGGAGGACCTCCTGCAGGGAGCCATGAAGGGCATGGTGGAGGCATGGAAGGACCCCTATACGCGCTACGTTTCTCCGGGCCAGCTGAAGGACGAGGAGATCGAGATGGAGGGGCGCTATGGCGGCCTTGGGATGTACATCGGGACCCGCGACGGACAGATACTGGTCATCAGCCCCATGGAGGACTCGCCCGCGGAGCGCGTCGGCCTCAAGACGAAGGACCAGATCGTGAAGGTGGACGACGAGGTCGTCATCGGCTGGACGTCGGAGCAGGTGGTGCAGCGCCTGCGCGGCGCGCCCGATACGAAGGTCACGCTCTGGGTGCGGCGCGAGGGGGAGGACGAGCTTCTGAAGTTCGACGTGACCCGCGAGATCATCAAGCTCAAGAGCGTGCGCTACCAGATGCTCTCGGACGACGTGGGCTACCTGAGGCTCACCCAGTTCAAGCAGAAGACGGATGAGGAGGCGCGGAACGCCCTGCGGGACATCCTGCGGCAGGGGGCGAAGGGGCTGGTCCTGGACCTGCGCAACAACGGCGGCGGCCTCCTGGACGCCTCGGTGAAGATCGTGGGCATGTTCGTGAAGGGCGGCCTGGTGGTGGAAACCCGCGGACGCGCCGAACGGGCCAACGAGAAGTACTTCGCCGACGAGGCGCTCTTCCTCACCGACATGCCCATGGCGGTTTTGATCAACGGCGGAAGCGCCAGCGCCTCAGAGATCGTTGCCGGGGCCCTGACGGACAGACAGCGGGCCGTGCTGGTGGGGGAGAAGAGCTTCGGAAAGGGCTCGGTGCAGACGCTCTTTCCCCTGACGGACGGTTCGGGCCTCTACGTGACGATCGCGCGGTACTACACGCCGTCGGGGCGCGTGATCGATCACGTGGGGCTCACGCCGGAGGTCGAGGTCAGCGGGGACCTGAATCGGGACGTGATGAAGGACGCACAGCTTCAGCGGGCTGCGGCCGAGGTCAAAAAACGCTTCCAGCCGTCGTCCGGGACGGAGAGGCAAAAGAAGTAAAGAGTGCAGGGTGTCCCCGTCTGGGGCAGGAGGGGGAAGGCCTTCCCCCTGCGAGGCCCCTCGTTCGGACGTTTTGAGGAGGCAGTGCTAAATAATTATGAAGAACAACGTGGATCTGCTCGTCGGCGCTCAGTGGGGCGATGAGGGTAAGGGAAAGGTCGTCGACCTCCTGGGTGGGGACGTGGACATCTTCGTCCGCTACCAGGGCGGCGCGAACGCGGGGCACACGGTGATCGCGGACGGCGAGAAGGTGGTCTTTCACCTCCTGCCCTCCGGGATGCTCTATCCGGGAAAGCTCTGCATCCTGGGCAACGGCCTTGTGATCGACCCGGAGCAGTTCTTGAAGGAGATAGCGAACCTCAGTGAGAAGCAGCAGGACAGGGCCCGTCTGGCCATCAGCCCCCGCGCCCATGTGGTGATGCCCTACCACAAGATCCTGGATCAGGCTCAGGAGAAGGCCCGCGGCAAGGGGCGCAAAATAGGCACGACGGGACGCGGGATCGGCCCGTGCTACGTGGACAAGTACTCGCGCTGCGGCCTCCGGATCGAGGACCTGCTGGACGCGGACGTCCTGCGCGATCGCCTGACGCCGCTGCTTGAGGAGAAGAACCAGATTCTGACGCGCCTCTACGGCGAGAAGCCCCTTCCCTTCGACGAGGTCTACGAGCCCGCGCGCCAGTGGGGCAAGACGCTGGCGCCCTACGTGGACGACGTGGCCGCACTGCTCCGCAGGGCGGTGGACGACGGCCAGCACGTCCTCCTGGAAGGGGCGCAGGCGGCCCTCCTGGACATCGACCACGGCACCTATCCCTACGTTACGAGTTCCTCCACCTCCGCGGCCGGCGCCTTCACGGGGACGGGGCTCTCCCCGCACGACCTGAATCGCGTGATCGCCGTCGCGAAGGCCTACACGACGCGCGTGGGGGAGGGCCCCATGCCCACGGAGGACCTGACGGAGGCGGGCGAAACCCTGCGCCGAAACGGCGGAGAGTTTGGCGCCACCACCGGCAGGCCGCGCCGCTGCGGCTGGCTCGACCTGGTGGGGCTGAAGTACTCCATGGCCCTGAACGGCGCGGACACCATCGCCCTGACGAAGCTGGACGTCCTGACCGGGATAGGACCCATCAAGGTCTGCGTCGCCTACGAGTACGAGGGGGAGCGGCTGGACCGCTTCCCGGTCAGCACGCGAGTGCTTGAGGCGGTCAAGCCCATCTACGAAACCCTGCCCGGCTGGTCCGACGACATCGCCGGCTGCCGGACCATCGACTCCCTTCCTCAGGCGGCCCAGGACTACGTGCGCTACATCGAGAAGGAGTTGAACGTCCCCGTTGGCCTGATCGCGGTGGGGGCGGACCGCGACCAGGCGATCAACTGCGGGCTCCTGCGATCCTAGGCGCGTAGCCCCTGTGGAGGCGGGAGGGCGTGTACGTCCCGGAAATTCGTTTCTGCGGGCCTCGCGACCTGCCTGCCCTCATCGCGCTGAACGCCATGTCCCAATCCCCCTGGCCTGAATCGATCGTCGAGGGCGACCTGCGGGAGGGCTCGGAGGCTGAGATCAGTTACCTCGGGGCCTTCTCGACCGCCACCACCGATGAGCTTTTGGGGTATGCCGTGTTGGGACGGGAGGGGCGCGCGGGGCTTTTGATGTCCCTCCTCGTCCACCCAGACTTTCGCCGGCTCGGCATAGGGGTTCAGCTCCTGGCTGCCGTGGGGGACTGCGCCCTGTACCTGAACCTGAGGCGGCTTCGCCTGCGCGTCAGGAGGTCCAACGCGGCGGCCCTGTCGCTCTACGAGGGGATGTCCTTTCGCAGAGAAACGACGTGCCCCGGCTACTACGCGGACGGCGAGGACGCGATCGTGATGAGCGCGCCGCTTCCCCTGGCGGTGCGGAAGGGCTGAGGCCTGGGGCCTCTTTCGGAAGGGGGTATTGCATGAAGGTTTATATACCCTTCAGCGACGGGTCCTCCGTCGCCTTTGACGGGACGGGGTTCACGCTGCAGGAGCGCCCCAGGGTCATGGACGAGGCCCTAGGCGCCTCCCCCGCCAGCAAGGCGGCGGAGGTGTGGAGGCGGGATTGGAGCGCGGTGGTTCGAGCCCTTGAGTCCGCCTGGGCTCACCAGCGCGACCTCCGGCGGCGGGATCGGATGCGACAGGTCTACTCCAGTCGACGGGCTCAGGAGTGACCCCGATGGCCTAAAGTTCTTCAACGGCACGACGAAGGGGAGCGCCTCGAGGCGCTCCCCTCGCTTTTTGGTCCTTCGCCCGCCGGACGGGGACCCGCGGCGTTATCCCTTCGGCGTGTGGATGCCCCTTGCGAAGACGTTCCCCGCGGCCTCCGCCACGGCCTCCGCCACGGTGGGGTGTGCGTGGATCGTGTTCAGGAGGTCATCGGGCGTCGCCTTGAAGTGGAGTGCCAGGGCCCCCTCCGCGATCATGTCCGTTGCCGGGCCGCCCACCATCTCGACGCCCAGGATCTGGTGCGTTTCGTCGTCCGCGATGATCTTGATGACGCCGCTGGTGTCCCCCGTGATCATGCTCTTGCCGTTCAGCATCAGCGGGAAGCTGCCCACCTTGACCTTGAGGCCGCGCTTCGCCGCGTCCTTTTCCGAAAGTCCTACGGTCGCGATCTCAGGCGACGTGTAGATGGCGCCCGGCGTCGTCGTGTAGTCCATGTCCACCGCGTGCCCCATGATGTTCTCCACGGCCACCTCGCCCTCGCGGGAGGCCACGTGGGCCAGCATGTAGGCGTTCACGCAGTCGCCGATGGCATAGATCCCCTTGACGTTGGTTTCCATGTGGGCGTCCGTCACGATGCGCCCCCGCTTCATCTCGATGCCCAGGGCGTCGAGGCCGAGGCCCTCCGTGTAGGGCTTACGGCCCTTGGCCACCAGGAGCTTCTCCGCCTCCAGCTCCACCTGGCCCTCCGGCGTCGTGAGCTCGATCTTGAGCCCCTCTCCGGAGCGGGTTACCCTGGTGATGCTGGCCCCCGTGCGGAAGCTCACCCCGCGCTTCTCCAGGGTTTTGCGCAGGATGAGGGCGATGTCCGTGTCCAGGTTCCGCAGTATCTCGGGGGAGGTGACGGCGACCGTGACCTTGGTCCCGAAGGCGGCGTAGGCCGCGGCGAACTCCATTCCGATGATGCCGCCGCCGGAAACGACCATCGAGGCGGGGGGCGCCGGCAGCGAGAGGGCTTCGTCGCTGGTGATGACTCCCTCGAGGTCGTACCCCGGAACGTCCGGGACGTCCGGCACAGACCCCGTGGCGATGACGATGGCGTCGGCCTGGATGGCCCTGCCATTCACCTCGACGGTGTGGGGGTCCTTGATGGCGGCGACGCCCTCGATGTACTCGATGCCGTTGCCCTGCACGAGGCTCAACGTCCCCTTCACAAGGCGGGAAACGGTCAGCGTCTTTCGCTTCATCAGCGCGTCCCAGTCCAGCCGCGTTCCCTCCACGAGCACTCCGATGCGCTTTGCCTCGGATTTCAATTCCGTGAGGAGCTCCGCCGTGTGCAGCAGCACCTTGGTCGGGATACAGCCCACGTTGAGGCAGGTGCCCCCGATGGTCTTCTTCTCGATCAGGGTGACCGAGGCGCCGAGGTGCGCCGCGTGAATGGCGGCCACGTACCCTCCGGGGCCGGCTCCTATGATGACGATGCGCTTTGAACTCATGGTGACCTCTCCTTTGCTGGAATTTGTTGAAATGCCGTCCCGTCGGCTTCTGCCTCCAGGGCGGGGCGGGTTAGTCGATCCCGTATTCCTTCAGCAGCTGCTGGTAGCGCTTCTCCACCTCGTCCGCCGGGCTGGGGTCGTGGCGGTAGGGCGCCGGGGCCGACGGGGCGGGGATCACGGACGGGTTGACCTGCTGAGGCGTTGTGTGCTCCTCCTGCGATTCCTCCGCGCTGTTGTCCAGGTAGGCCTCGTCCTGCTCGATCAGGAAGAGCCGCGGCCCACGCGGGTCCTCGTCCGCAGCCTCATAGCTTCCGCCGTGGTAGGGACACTTGGCCGTGGGGGCCTTGCCGCTCGGGAAGTAGAGAGGGACCGCCGGACAGCCGCCCGCAGCCAGGTAGCCGGAGTTCCTGCAGATGGAAACCCTCGTGACCTCCGCCCAGTCGGGGGCGTTGGCGAAGCTCGATGGGGTCTTCTGCTCCTTGACCGCATAGGCCATGAAGGCCTGCCAGGCGGGAGCGGCCATCGTGCCGCCGAAGCCCTTGCGCCCCATGGAGGTGTGGTCGTCGTTGCCGACGTAGACCGCCGTCGTCAGGCCCGGCGTTCCTCCGACGAACCAGGCGTCGATGAAGTCGTTGGAGGTTCCCGTCTTGCCAAAGGTGTCCACGTTGGGGACGCGCGCCCTGGTGCCCGTTCCTGCGCGGACCGCGTCCTGGAGCATGGAGCGGATCGTGTAGGCGGTGGACGGGCGCATGGCCTGCGACAGCTGGGGGGAGCGCGTTTCAAGGACGTTGCCCTCGTTGTCGCGGATCTCGCGGATCGTCAGGGGCGTCACCCGCTTGCCCCCATTGTTGAAGCAGTTGAAGGCCACGGCCATCTCAAGCGGCGTCAGGCTGGCGGCTCCCAGGGCTACGGACAGGTCGCTCGGCAGGTGTTTGGTCTCGATCCCCGCGCTACGTGCCATCTTCACGACGTTCTCCGTTCCGATGTAGGCAGCCACGCGGACGGCCACCGTGTTGAAGGAGCTGGAGAGGGCCTTTTGCAGCGTCACTTCCCCCGCGTACTTACCGCTCGAGTTCTTGGGCGACCAACCGCGTCCGTTCCCTCCGCGCCCCCCGAAGGTGATCGGTGCGTCCATGAAGTGGTCGCTCGGCATGATGTCCTCCTCCAGCGCGGCGGCGTAGACGATGGGCTTGAAGCTTGAGCCGGGCTGGCGAAAGGCCTGCGTTGCCCGGTTGAACTTGCTGGTCTTGAAGTCCTTGCCGCCCACCAGAGCCAGGACCTCTCCCGTGTCGGCCGCGAGACAGACGAGGGCTCCCATGGTGGGCAGGGAGTTGACGGCCTCCCGCGCCTTGTTCTGAAGATCGAGGTCCAGCGTCGTGTAGATGTGCATGCCGCCGCTGTAGACCTCGTCCTTGCCGTACTTCGGCAGGAGGTCGTTGAAGAGCAGGTGGGAGACGAAGTAAGGGGCCAGGTTGAACTCCTCGATGCGGTTGGGCTTTCTGGCGAACTTCAGCTCCTCGGCGTAGGCCTGTTGGCGCTGTTCCGCGCTGATCCATCCGAGGAGCTCCATCCGGCTCAGGACATAATTCTGGCGCGCCTTTGCGTTGGCGAGGTTGCTCAGGGGGTTGTACCGCCCCGGGTTGGCGATGAGCCCTGCCAGGATGCTGGACTGCGCGATGTCCAGCTCTGAGGCGGACTTCCCGAAGTAGGTGCGCGCCGCGATCTCCGCGCCCCAGGCGCCGCGGCCGAAGTTGATGGTGTTCAGGTAGAGCTCCAGCAGCTTGTCCTTGGAGAAGAGCTTTTCCATGCGCATGGCGATGATGATCTCCTTCGCCTTGCGCGTGACGCTCTTCTCGTGGGAGAGGAAGAGGTTCCGCGCCAACTGCTGGGTGATCGTGCTGGCGCCCTGCACCTTGCCGTGTTCCACGAGGTCGATCCAGAGGGCCCGGAGGATGGAGCCGATGCGGATGCCTCCGTGCTGGTAGAAGGCGGAGTCCTCTGCGGCCAGCACGGCCTTCACGAGCCACGGGGAAACCTGATGCAGCTCAAGGGGGGTACGGTTCTCGATGAACAGGCGTGCGATGACCTTGTTGTTGCGGTCGTAGAGGATGGAGGCCACGCTGCTTTTGGGGTTGGCCACCTCCACCATGCTGGGGAGGTCCGCCGAAATCTTCACGATGTACCACGCCACCACTGCGCTGACGGCTCCGATGCCGACGAGGAGGAGCAGGATCAGCGTCATAAAGAGGAGCTTCAAGATTGAAAAAGACGACCTCTTCTTTTTCTTCCCCTTCTTTTTGGGGGGCTGAGGGGCGGCCCGGCCGTAGAGGATATCCTCCGGGCGGCGTCGGTCGCCGTCGCGGTAGGAGCCGTAGCGGGGTCCCTCGAATGAGTTCTTCATCGGTACACGGTCCTCCTGACTGAATCTTCGACGGTTCTGTTCCGCGGGGATGCCACGGGCCGTCTTCAATTTATTATCTCATTTTCAGGCCCGTTGTGCACAGAGAAATGGCGTGATCTAAGGAAGCGCTGATTAATCTTCAAAAGTTGTTGAAAGCAATCAAGGAGCATCAAACAAAGGGTATCCTTCAGCGCTTCCTTAAAATTTTAAAATGGGGCTACGACCCCCCTTCGGGGAGCCTTCCGGCAGCCGTTCGCTGGCGTTCACGGGCCGTCAGTCCCAATCCCAACGCGCTTCGCGCGGCCTGATGAAGTTCCAGGCACTGAAGGGAGTCCATACGGTTGACGGTTCTTAACGACTTAATCAGTGTTTCCCTAAGGCGATTTAGGAAACGCTGGCCGCGCCCCTGCGGTTCCGAAAGGGGGGCGAGGTGCGCTATAATGAAACGGCAGCCTGCCGCCGCGCCCTTGAGGGGCCGGCGCCTCTGTCGAGGAAGGGCTGAGTTGGGGAGGCGTTTCTCTTGCGGATTCGCGATGCGGACAAGGTGACGGCGTTCATAGAGCAGTGGATGAAGGAGCAGGTGGTCGGGGCCGGGGCGCGGGGGATCGCGGTGGGCCTTTCGGGCGGCGTCGATTCCGCCGTGGCGGCCGCCCTGGGCCGCAGGGCCTTCGGGCGGGACATGCTGGCCGTCATCATGCCCTGCCACAGCCTTCCCGGCGACGCGGCGGACGCCCTTCTCGTGGCCGAGGCGCTCGACATCCCCCACAAGACGGTGAACCTCACCGCCGCTTACGACGCGCTGGTCCTGGCGATGAAAGGAGCGGGCGTGGAGCCGACGAGGGAAGCGGGGGCAAACCTCAAGGCGCGGCTACGCATGAGCACGCTCTACGCAGCGGCCCAGACGCTGTCGCTGCTCGTCTGCGGGACCAGCAACCGCTCGGAGTACGAAACGGGGTACTTCACGAAGTTCGGGGACTCGGCGGCGGACCTGCTGCCCCTGGCGGACCTCCTGAAGTGTGAGGTGCGCGCCGCAGCCCGCGCCCTGGGCGTCCCGGAGCGCATCGTCGCCAAGGCCCCCAGCGCCGGCTTCTGGGAGGGACAGACGGACGAGGGGGACATGGGCTTCACCTACGACGACCTGGACCGCTACCTGAGCGACGGGACGACACGGGACGAACCCTTCCGGGAGCGTGTCGAGGCCATGAGGCGCAGGAGCGGGCACAAGCGCCTGCCGGTCCCGATCTGCGTGCCGCGCGTCTGAGGCGACGCGGGCTGAACCGACGCCCTGGGACTGGATATACGGCAGGTTATAAGATAAAATTTAACCCTTATAAGGAGCCGGCCCCCTTGAGAGCTTGAGGGCGGGCTGGGGTTCAGGATGAAATTCTTTCGATGAGGTGATCTTTTTGTCAGGGCATTCCAAGTGGGCTAACATCAAGCACCGCAAGGCGGCGCAGGACGCCAAGCGGGGCAACCTTTTTCAGAAGCTGGTGCGGGCGATCATCATCGCGGCGAAGGAGGGCGGCGGTGACCCCGGCATGAACATGCGGCTCAAGACGGCGATCGAACGGGCCAAGGCCGTCAGCGTCCCTCAGGACAACATCACCCGCGCCATCAAGAGGGGCACGGGCGAGCTGGGCGACGTGACCTACGAGGAACTGCTCTACGAGGCCTACGGGCCCAGCGGCATCGCGGTGCTCGTCTCCGTGCTGACGGACAACCGGAACCGCACGACGCCCGAAATCCGCGCGCTCCTGACCCGCAACGGCGGACAGATGGGCGAGTCCGGCAGCGTCGCCTGGATGTTCGACCGCAGGGGCGTCGTTGAGGTGAAGGGCGAGGGGCTGGACGAGGACGCCCTGATGACCTGCGGTCTGGACGCCGGCATGACGGACATGGAGCCGTCGGGGGAGGGGTACACGCTCTACTGCGAGCCTGCGGAGCTGGACGCGCTCCACGCGGCCCTTGAGAAGGCGGGCTACGTCGTGGAGAACGCAGAGGTTTCCATGATCGCCAAGACGCCCGTCGAGGTGTCGGAGGTGGAGGCCGCGCGCAAGGCAGCGCGCCTGATCGACGTCTTGGAGGAGCACGACGACGTCCAGAACGTCTACTCGAACCTCGATATCCCGGACGAGGTCGCCGCTCAGCTGGACGCGGAGTGATGGCGCCGTCGGGCGAGAGGGTCTGTCTTGGGGTAGACCCTGGCCTGGCGCGGGTGGGGTACGGCGCCGTCGCCCGGAGCGGCTCGCGCTTTCGAGCCCTGGACTACGGGTGCATTGAAACCAGCCCGAAGCTGTCCTTCATGCAGCGCATCCTGCAGATCTATGCCAAGTTGGGGGAACAGCTTGAACGCTGCGCCCCCGCTTTTATGTCCGTGGAGCGCCTCTTCTTCGGCCACAACGCCACGACGGCGGAGTTCGTCTGGCAGGCGCGGGGCGTGGTGATGCTCCTGGCGGCCCAGCGGGGCCTGCCGGTCGTCGAGCCGAAGCCGAACCAGATCAAGCTGGCCGTCTGCGGCACGGGGGGGGCGGACAAGCAGCAGGTCCAGCGGATGACCCAGCGCTTCCTGGGGCTTGACCGGGTCCCTTCGCCGGACGACACGGCGGACGCCCTGGCGGCCGCCATCACCGGCTTCGCGCTCATGCGGGACGCGGAACTGAGGACGGTCGGGGCATGAGGTCGGGGAACCATAGGCCACTGGTCGGACGCCTCCTGAAGGTTGGGTCATGATCCGGTCCCTGACGGGCGTCGTCCTCGGCGTTTCGGAGATGTCGGTCCTGCTGGATGTGAACGGGCTTGGATTCGACCTCCTCTGCACGCGGGCCGCCGCCGCGCTGTGCTCTGCCGGGCAGAGGGTGAGGCTCACGACCTACCTCCAGATATCAGAAGCTGGCGCGGCGCTTTACGGATTTGCCTCGGAGCGCGAGCGGGAGCTCTTTCTGAAGGTCGTGGCGATCAAGGGCGTCGGTGGCAGGACGGGGATGGCCATCCTCTCCGCGCTCTCGGTGGACGAGGTGCTGCGGGCCGTTTCCCTGGCGGACGTCGCGACCTTCACCCGTGCGCCGGGCGTTGGGAAGAAGACGGCGGAGCGGCTGTGCTTCGAGCTGCGGTCCCTCCTGCCTGACGGGCTGATCCAGTCCGCAGCCCAGGGGGAGAGTGCACCGAGCCGGACCGCCGACACGGTGGCGGAGGCCCTCGTGGGGCTGGGCTTTACGCAGGCGGATGCGGCCTCCGTCCTGGCGCTGCTGCGCGCCGCTCAGGGGGAGGCGTTTGACGGGCTGGATGCGGAAACGCTCTTGAAGCTCGCCCTGAGAGAACTGCACAGAGGAGGCCGTTAGCGATGTCCGAGGACGCGAGAACCCCCATCGAGGCGGAGGACGAGGGGCGTTTTTTCTCCTCTCCGCGCGCTGCGGAGGACGCCACCGTCCGCCCGCGCGCTCTTGTGGACTTCATCGGCCAGGAGAGGGTGCGCGAGAAGCTGCGCATCTATATCGACGCGGCCCGGGGCCGGGGCGAACCCTTGGACCACGTCCTCTTCTATGGCCCTCCCGGTCTGGGCAAGACGACGCTGGCGGAGATCATCGCCCAGGAGATGGGAGGGCAGCTTCGCAAGACGACCGGCCCGGCCCTGGAGCGGGCCGGGGACCTTGCCGCCATCGTTTCCAACCTTGAGGCCAACGACGTCCTCTTCATCGACGAGATCCACAGCATGCCGCGCCAGGTGGAGGAGATCCTCTACCCCGCTATGGAGGATTTTGAGCTGCACATCGTCGTGGGCAAGGGCCCCCTGGCCAAGACCATCGGCCTCGCCCTGCCGCGCTTCACGCTCTGCGGGGCCACCACGCGGCTGGGCCTTCTGACCTCGCCCCTGAGGGCGCGCTTCGGCATCGTGGAGCAGCTTTCACTCTACACGGAGCAGGAGCTGGCCCGCATCGTCCTGCGGGCCGCCGGGGTGCTCGACATACGCATCGCGGGGGACGCCGCGGTCGAGATCGCCCGCCGGGCGCGGGGGACGCCGCGGGTGGTGCTGAAGCTTCTGAGGCGGGTCCGCGACGTGGCCGCCGTCAAGGGGACGGGAGAGATCGATGCGGACATTGCGGGCCGGGCCATGGACATGCTGGACATCGACGCGGAGGGCATGGACGAGGGGGACCGCCAGATCCTGAGAGCGGTCGTCGAGCGCTTTGACGGCGGCCCTGTAGGGCTGGGGACCATTGCGGCGGCCATCAACGAGGAACCTCAGACCATCGAGGACATCTACGAGCCCTACCTGATCCAGAAGGGGTTTCTTGAGAGGACGCCGCGGGGGCGGCGGGCCACGTCCAACGCCTACGCCTACCTTGGGTGTCCCATGAGGCGGCGGCCGGACGAGGAACTGCGCCTTCCCTTCGGGGCGGAACAGGAGGAGGACCAATGACCGGAAACGCTGTGCAGGGGGCGGGCGGGGTGTCGCCCGCCCTGACGAGGCCCCTGCGGCTGTGGGGGCTTCTGGCCCTGTTGCTTCTGGCACAGCTTCCGACGAGGGCGGAGGCGCGGGACATCTACGTCCGCCTCTCCGCCGCGGGGAGTTACACCGTGGCCTCGGACGGGGCGATGATGCTGGTGGACGGCGGAGGCAAGGCTCATCCGCTGGGGAACCCTGCAGCCCTGCGAGTCGCCGGCGGACGGCTCCTGGCCGGAAAGGCGGCCTTTGCGCTGCCGATCCGGATAACCGGCGGAGGGCTCATGCGCTTCAACAACCGGCGTTATCGGGGCGCCTTCCTGATCACGAGCCGGGGCCTTCTGAACGTTCTGGACCTGGAGGACTACCTGCGGGGGGTGCTGCCCGCCGAGGTGGGGGCCTCCTGGCCCATGGAGGCGCTGAGGGTGCAGGCGATCATCTCCCGAACCTACGCGCTGCGGCAGAGCCTGGTCCGCGCCAGCCGGGGTTATGACGTCACCGACACCGTCGCCGACCAGGTCTACAGGGGAGCGGGGGTTGAAACGGCGGCGACCAATCAGGCGGTGGCCAGCACGGAGCGCGAGATACTGACCTACGGAAGCGAGCTGGCCTTCACGCCCTTCCACTCCGACAGCGGCGGACATACGGCGAACAACGCCGACGTCTGGGGAAGGGCCCTGCCCTACCTTGCCGGCGTCCCAGAGCCCGTCGCCTACGCCTCGCCCAACGCCTCCTGGTCGGTCCGGATACCGAGGGGCAGCATCGAGGCCGCCCTGGCGAGGATCAAGGCCGGCGTCGGGGCTCTTTCGGAGGTTCGGGTCGTCAACGTCGATAAGGGCGGGCGGGCTACGGCGCTGACCTTCACCGGCAGCCGGGGAACGAGCTCGGTCAAGGCCAGCCAGTTTCGGACGGCCATAGGCCCCAACCTCCTGAAGAGCACCATGTTGACGTCACGGGCGGGGACTCCGCCCGTCGCGCCGCAGCCGCAGCCGGCGACGCCGCAGGAAAGCCGTCCCGCGCCCGTGGATGGACGGCCGCTCCCCCCCGTCCCCACGTCGAGGGACCCCATGACGTTTGCTCAGGAAAAGCGCCTGGCGCAGATGACGGCAGACGGCGTCTTTACGACGTCGGAGTTGGTGGACATGCTCTCCAACCCGAACAAGAAGAAGGGCTACTTCTACATCGGCCTTCAGCGGACGGGCGGCAGCGCGCCAGCCCTGCAGCCGGCGCGGAAGCCCGCGCCCGTCGTGCCCATTGCCCCGGTCACACCCGTGACGAGGGGCGGCGGCTTCACCGTCGCGCGGGAGGGAGACGCCTTCGTCTTCTGCGGCCGAGGCTGGGGGCACGGCGTGGGGCTTTCCCAGTGGGGAAGCCTGACGCTGGCGAAGAACGGCTGGAAGGGCGAACGCATCCTGATGCACTACTATCCGGGGACGGAGGTCAAGCGCTACCGATGACGACGATGGAACCTCTCCTGCCGCTACTCCCCGCGGATCGGACGCCGCCCCTTTCCCACGACGCGCTGTTCAGCCTGGAAACCTACGACTATCCCCTCTCCGAGGACCGCATCGCCCAGACCCCCGCGGAGCCAAGGGACTCGTCGAGGCTGCTGGCCTGGAACGTGGCCTCCGACGGGGTGCGGCACTGCCACTTTCGCGACATCCTGGATTTCTTGAGGCCGGAGGACCTGCTCGTGCTGAACGACACGCGGGTCCTTCCCGCGCGGCTCTTGGGCAGGCGCGTGCCTGGGGGTGGAGCGGCAGAGGTCCTGCTCCTCAGCCCCGCGTCGCAGGACCTGTGCTGCTGGCGGGCCCTGGTCCGACCTGGCCGGCGTCTGAGGGTCGGGGCGGAGGTGGAGGTGGGGGACCGCGCCCTCAGGGTCGAGGCCTGCGAGGACGACGGGGTGCGGTTGGTGCGCGTGGGGGAGGGGCGTCGGGACGTCTTGAGCTTCCTCGATGCCTTTGGGCACGTGCCGCTTCCCCCTTACATTCACAGCGAGGGCGACTGGCGAGAGGCTTATCAGACGGTCTTCGCCCAGCGGGACGGCTCCGTGGCGGCCCCGACGGCAAGTCTGCACTTCACCCCCGGGCTCTTGGACGCCATCGACGCGATGGGCGTCCAGCGGGCCTGGGTGACGCTCCACGTGGGGTTGGGGACGTTCCGACCGGTCAAGGCGGAGGACATCCGGGAACACGTCATCCACGAGGAGCCCTGCGAGGTTCCGGAGGCGACGGTGCGGGCCGTGCGCGAGTGCCGGCGGCGGGGAGGGCGTGTCATCGCCTCCGGGACCACCGTCGTGCGCACGCTGGAGTCCATGGCTGCCGGCGGCGGTGATATCCGTTCGGGCCTCATGGACACGGGCCTGTACATCTATCCGGGCTTCGAGTTTCAGGTGGTGGACGCCATGATCACGAACTTCCACCTTCCAAAGAGTTCCCTGCTGATGCTGGTCGCGGCCTTCGTCGCGAACCTGGGTGGCTTCGAGGGGCGGGAGGAGCGGGCGGTGGCCCGGCTGCTCTCCGTCTACAAGGCGGCGATGGAGGCGGGATACCGCTTCTTTTCCTTCGGAGATGCCATGTTCATACAGCGCTGAGGCGCTACGGCGCCGGGCCTTTGGCGCGGACAGGGCATGGATTATGAAAGTACAAGGTGCGGATGGACAATGAATCGACCGGTCAGGAAATTTCTCCCGGCGTTGGCGGTTCTCCTGCTGTGCGCCAGCGGTGCGGCCTTTTATTTCAAGGTCCCTGGTCCCCTCTGGGAGGGGCTTTTGCCCGTTCCGGAGGGGGAACTCGTCACCGTCCTGGTGACGCCGGGGACGAACGCGCGGCAGATCGCCCAGGCCTTCGAGGATCAGGGGGCCCTGGAGGGCAGCGCCGGAGACCTGGCCCGATGGATGGTCCGCTTTGGACTGGACCGGCGGATGCAGCCCGGATACTACAAGGTGGTGCGCTCCGCCCCCTGGTATGCGGCGCGGCAGCTCCGGGAGGCGCGGGCCTACCTGCTGCGGATGACCCTCATCCCCGGCGCGGACGCGTACTCGTTGCGCGAGGCCCTCTCCCTCGACGTCGCGTCGAAGGACGACGCGCTGCATCAGGCGGTCATGGACGACGCCAACTACCCCGAAGCGATGCGGGCAAAGCTGCCGGAGGACGAGTCCTCGCGTCTGGCCTTCCTTCAGCCGGAGAGCTATCCCGTGCTGGAGCGCACCCCGGCCGAACTTGTCCGGGCAGCCAGCGCCCACTGGTGGAAGCGGCTCGGCGCTGCCGCAGAGAGGATGACGAAGCAGGAGCTGCACCGGGTGGCCGTCATCGCCTCCATGGTGGAGCGGGAGGTCCTTCACGACTCCGAGGCGCCCAGGGTGGCCGGCGTGATCCAGCGCAGGCTGAAGGAGGGGATGCCGCTCCAGATCGACGCTACGGTCGTCTACGCTTGGAAACTCCAGGGCCGTCGGCTCACCAGGGTGCTGCGGAGCGACCTGGGGATCGATTCCCCCTACAACACCTATCGCGTTTCAGGGCTGCCTCCGGGGCCCATCTGCGTCCCCGGCAGCGCCGCCTGGGATGCGGCCCTCAGCCCGGAGGACGGCGGGGACTACTACTACGTAGCGGGGAAGGATGGCTACCATTACTTTGCAAAGACCTATGCGGAGCACCTGCGCAACGTGGACAGGGCGCGCTCCGGACTGTAGAAGGGGGGTATCCAGGTGGCCTCGAATTACGATGCGGAACGAGGGTCCGGCGAACAGGGTGGCCGCAGGACGGCCGCGTCCAGGGGAAACTGGGGCGAGCTGGTCATCTTGCTCCTGATCGCCGTTGACGTCTACGTCATGGCCTCCCTCTTCAACAGCTCCTGGGTCGGGCAGTCGGGGGGGCAGATCGGTGAATACCTGCGCACGGTCTGGGGCGGTGCGGTGCTGATCCCTCTTTTGTTCTTGCTGTACCTGTGCTTTGCGCGGCTCGTCCGCTTCCGTATCCCCCGGCCCCTGGGGCAGATTCTGGGGACAGCGCAGCTCTACGTTTCGCTGGCCTTCATGCTGGGCATCGCCCAATACGTGGGCTGGAACCCGACGTGGAGCTTCTTCGAGCCGGGGTCGGTGGGACGGGTCCTGGCGCGCCTCTTCGTCCTGAACTTGGGGATGCTGGGCGCTCTCCTGGCGGCGGCGGCCTCCTTCCTGCTGGCGGCCTTCTTCTTCGGCTCCCGAATCCTTGCGCTGCTCGTGGCCGCCCTGCCCGCGGGGAACTCGGAGGACCCGGAGGCGGACGCCGACTCCGGACGAGAGCCGTCCCCCCCGCCCTCATCCCCGGCCCGGCAGGCCGCCGCCCGGTCCGAGGTCTACGTCGAGCGGGTGGGGAAGGTCCACCCCCTCCACGACGCCCTGCTCTCGTCGGAAGCGCAGGTGCCGGAGGATGGGGCGCGCCTGGTGCGTCACACCTCCACCGGCGGCGTCCCCTTCGACCCCCTGACGCCGGTCACCCCGAACGGCCTCGCGGGCCGGAGCTCCGCGCCGGAGCCGCGCCGAGTGCCTCAGGGGCAGGTTGTGGACGTTCCGCCCCCTCCGGACGGTCCCTTCGTGCCCGCTGGGCCGGAGGAGGTCGAATCCCCGAGCCCGTCACCCTTCCTGCGGCAGGACACGGCCGTTCCAGCCGACGAGCCTTCTTCTCCGGCGGCTCAGGTAGTTGGCGAGGCGTCGGAGAGGGAGGCGCAAGCCGAGGCGGCGGAGTCGCCGGCCTCCGACCGTCCCCCTTCCGCGGCACCGGACAGGGCTGAGGCCCCCCGTGAAGCGCCCCGTGGCGGAGTCCCGGAAGCGGGGACCGCTCAACCCAGAAAGACGGCGGTAGAGATTCTGGACGACCTCCTTTCCTCGCTGGAGGCCGGAACCTTCTCCGTGCGTCCGGACCTGCTGAAGCCCATGGACGGCGAGGTCACGCCTCACTCGACCGAACCGCAGGAGGCGGCTCTCCAGCCAGACGGTCCGACGGAGAAGCCGGAAGAGCCGATCGCGTCGGAGGTGTCGCAAACGACGCCCCCAGTGTCGCAGGCCCCTGAGCCTCAGGCGACGGGCGCATCGGAGGTGCAGCGCGATGCCGAGCGTGACGGACGGAGCACGGCCCTTCAGGCGGAGGTGCCGGAGGTGGTGTTGCCTGAGGAGCTTGACGAGAGGCGCTCTCTGGAGGGGGTCTTTCCACCGCAGTTGGATCTCTTCGGTCCCCCGGTGGAGGATGTGGCGGACCAGAAGGCCACCGCGGCAGCGGCGGCCCAGGGCGAGGTCATCGTCGAGACGCTGAAGAACTTCGGCATCACTGCCTCCATCGCCCACATCGTGATCGGTCCGTCGGTGGTCCAGTTTCAGATCGAGCTGGCTCCCGGCACCAAGGTCAACAAGGTGGCAGGGCTGGCCAGCGACCTGACGATGGCCCTGGCCGTCGTTTCCGTCCGAGTGGAGGCCCCCATCCTGGGGCAGCACTACGTGGGCATCGAGATACCCAACTCCAAACGCCGGGGCATCCCTCTGCGGATGGCGATGGAGTCCCCGGAGTTTGCAGAGTGTCGGGCCGTGCTGCCGCTGCAGATGGGGATGCAGGTGGACTCCAGCTTCCTGGTCTGCGGCCTGGAGGACATGCCCCACCTCCTCGTGGCGGGGACCACGGGGTCGGGCAAGAGCGTATTCGTCAACGCCTGCATCCTGGGGATGTGCTCGCGCCGCACGCCGGACGAGCTGAAGCTGATCCTGGTGGACCCGAAGCACGTGGAGTTCGCCATCTACGAGGGGCTGCCCCACCTCCTGGCCCGGCCCATCTCCGACTCCCGCAAGGCCATCGACGCCCTGACCTGGGCCGTTCAGGAGATGGAGACCCGGACGGAGAACTTCGCACGGGCGCGGGTGCGCAGCCTGGCCCCCTACAACGAGAAGGTGCTGCCGAAGGACCGGTACCCGAACATCGTGGTGGTGGTGGACGAGCTGGCGGACCTCATGTACACCGCGGGCAAGGAGGTGGAGGGCCTCATCGCCCGCCTGGCCCAGAAGTCGCGCGCGGCGGGCATCCACCTGATCCTCGCCACTCAGCGCCCCTCGGTGGACGTGATCACGGGGCTGATCAAGGCGAACGTGCCCGCGCGGGTGGCCTTTGCCGTGCCGTCCCAGACGGACTCGCGCACCATCATCGACGTGGGGGGCGCCGACAAGCTGCTGGGCAAGGGGGACATGCTGTTCCGCAGCACGCGCTTCCCCCGTCCCCTTCGCCTTCAGTCGCCCTTCATCACGGAGGAGCGCACGCTGGACTTCGTGGAGTACATGAAGGACGTGTTCGGCCCGCCGGACTACATCGAGTTCGCGGACAGCAACGGAGGCGGGGGCAGCGACGGCCGCGGCGGCAACGGCGCCGTGGACGACCCCAAGATGGAGGAGGCCATCCGCACCGTGATGGAGACGGGCATCACCTCCGCCAGCGGGCTGCAGAGGCTCTTGAGCATCGGATACCCCAAGGCCGGCCGTCTCATCACCGCGATGGAGCAGTTGGGCATCGTGGGGCCCCAGACGCCGAACAGCACGAAACCCCGGCAGATACTGCTGGACGAGGAGAGCGCCTTCGAGGCGCTGGAGCGCGCCAGGACCGGAGGGATCTTCGACGAGGACTGAGCGCCGCGGCCGCGGTGAGGCTTTGTGGTATAATGTAACGGTCGGGGTTTTTATGACCCCGATAAGTGTGTTGTGTTTCAACGGTTTTAATTTTTGGGGGGAGGTTTTTTCTATGGCTAAGGCGAAAGTGGATGCTGGTACGTGCGTCGGGTGCGAGTCCTGCGTTGGGGCGTGCCCCGTTTCCGCCATCTCGATGACGGACGGACACGCGCAGGTGGACGAGGGCAAGTGCGTCGAGTGCGGCAGCTGCGTTTCGACCTGCCCGGTCAGCGCCATCTCTCAGTAGCCTGTTTGAGGCAAGGCTTCGTTCGACGGGGGAGACCCCGTCGTTTTTTTATGCCCTGTGCTTAAGTTTTTTCCCTCAGCGCCGATAAAAATAAGTGTAGTGGCTCGGCTTGCGGGGAGGTCGGGGGCGCAGCCCGCTCTCGGACTTCATCCGAACGTTTTGTTGAGGGATGTGGTACACTACATAAAGTAAGGCTTTTCGTCTTTTGTGTTTGTTCTGCGCGCTCTTTTCGGTGTGGACCAGGATGGTCTTTGGAGGCTTTTCAGAACTTTGGGAGACGGGACAGGATGGCCCGTCTGCAGGAGGTTAGGACAGTTATGAGGATTTACCACAACGTACCGGCGCTTTTCGCGTACAACGCACTGAACAACACCAACAGGTCGCTTCAGAAGTCCATTCAGACCCTTTCGACGGGCTTGCGCATCAACAGCGCGGCGGACGACGCCGCGGGGCTGGCCATCAGCGAGAAGATGCGGGCCCAGATCAGCGGCATGAACATGGCGGTCCGCAACGCGGAGGACGGCGTTTCCATGCTGCAGACGGCGGAGGGCGCCCTGTCCTCGACGCACAGCATCCTCCAGCGCATGAGGGAGCTCGCGGTGCAGGCGGCGAACGACACGCTGACCCAGCAGGACCGGGAGTACATTCAGCTCGAAGTCGATCAGCTGAAGGACGAGATCAACCGCATCTCCACCGCCACCCAGTTCAACAACAAGAAGCTCCTGGACGGCACCTCGGCGGGCATCTGGTCCTCCACGGACCTGGCCACGAAGGCGTACATCCGCGGCTCCCTGCGTGAGATCGACCAGTTTGGCCAGAAGAGCGCCTTTGAGGGCAACTACAAGATCAGCATTACAGCCACGCCGGGGCAGGCCGAGGCCAAGAAGACGGACATCTTTAGAATCAAGCACCCGAACGTCACGATGGGGGTCAGCCTGAACGACCAGGCCGGGATTGCCGGGCTGCGGGTGGACAACCTCCCGGCGGGGAGCTACACGGTGAAGACGGCCGCTGCGGCGGCGGACTCCGGTGTGGCCGTCACGGGGCAATATGGGTTCCCGAAAGAGCTTATTCCTCATACACTGACAGGAGCTCACACACCTGCAAGTTTTAATTTTTCTGCGGCTGGCGTTGGGACCAAGACCATGACCGTGACCGTCGAGGGAAAAGGTAGTAAGACAGTTACGCTGAGCACTGATCTTACCGACATAGACGGTTTGGTCGGAGCATTGGATGGGCAGTTGAGCAGCCTTGGTGTGAAAGCCGAGAAGGCAGGGACCAATGTTAAGCTTTCTACGAAGCACGGGGCCATTACGATTGCCGGGGACCTTGATGCAATTATGGGAACTGCAGCTCCTACGAACTCCACTGCTGGAGCAGCTACACCTGTTAAATTTAATGATGATCTGCTTACCGCTACCGTTGCGGACGGTACCCTCACGAGCAACGCCAGCATCCTCTACGAGGTGGTGTCGGTCGACGCTCAGTCGAAGAGCGTGACGCTGAAGGCGACGGCCAACGTACTGAGGCCGGACGGCACCGTGACCACTAAGGTGAACGACAACATCGTTCTGACCGAGGGAGGGGCGGTGGACCTCAGCGAAAAGCTGGGACTTGGAACCGCCGGGGCCTTCACGCTCGAACTCAAGGCAGGGATGACGGGGCTTTTCAACGTCGGCAACAAGTTCGTCCACAACGTGACGAAGAAGGCCGCTGCAAACGCCCATACGGTGGAGATCGAAGGGCAACAGACGAGTACGTGGCCCTACAACTGGGGCGGATCGGTTTCCGATGCTACCTTAAAGTTTGGTTTGGACGCGGAGAAGGTGAAGGAGAAGGAGCTGCACTTCCGGAACTTCTACCTCAACGACAAGAACGGTACGGTCTACGAGGGCGACATCGTCCTGACCACCAACAAAACCGCGATGACGGCTGGAAAGACGCTGGCCACGTTCGAGGCGGCCTATATTGGGCAGGTGGCCAAGAGCGACGTGAAGCTGCGGGATCTGGAGAAGTTCTGGACCACCCAGGGCGTCTTCATGCTAACGGACCCCCAGACGATCACCATCTCCCAGGGGGACGGCAAGAGCACCACGATCACGCTCCACGCCACGGACACGCTGGGCGAGCTGCGCAGCAAGCTGAACGACGCCATCGCCAACGGCCTGGGACAGGCCCGCTTCGCCGTCAGCAACGCCAACGACTTCGTGACGTTCGTTGGCAAGGGTACGGAGAAGGACTACGGCCTTGAAACGGTGCCGGGGACCTTCATCATCCGCTCCCTGGTGGCCGGGGCGGCGGGCAAGCTCTCCTTCAGCGGCAACGAGGACCTGGTCAACGCCCTTTCCCTGAACGTGGTGCAGGAGGCGAAGGAGAACTCCTTCACGGCCTCCGTGTACGACGCCCACACGGGCGCGACGATCGCGAGCAACGTGAAGGTGTCCGGCAACCAGCTCATCGGCGTGATCCACAAGAACGTGGACGTGGAGTTTGACCCCATGGCCAACATCAAGGTGACCTGGAACGAGAACCTGCGCAACTTCGTGCTGTCCGCGGACGGGACGCCCTATGAAACGGTGCTGCACATCGTGGACAACAGCACGATCTTCCAGGTGGGGGCGAACGAGGGCGAGGACCTGGCTATCGACATCGGGAACATGGGGGCGAATGCCCTGGGCGTCACCCGCGTCATCGTCACGGACCGCGGGTCCGCCACGCGGGCCATCACCATCCTGGACACGGCGATCGGAAAGGTTTCGACGCAGCGCGCCAAGATCGGCGCCTACCAGAACTCGCTGGAGCACACGGTGTCGAACCTGACCACCACCAGCACGAACCTGACGGCGGCGGAGAGCCGCATTCGGGATGCGGACATGGCCAAGGCCATGATGGAGTTCGTGAAGCTGCAGGTCTTGAACCAGTCGGGTACCTCGATGCTGGCCCAGGCGAACCAGCTTCCTCAGAACGTCCTGAGCCTCTTGAGGTCTTAAGGTAACCCGCAAGAACCGATCGACAAAAGCTGCCCTCCGGCCACAACCGGGGGGCAGCTTCGTCAACTCACTCCTGCATCGACGGAACGTAAGGTGTGCAGGAACGCCCGATTCGTTCAGCTTTCCTTCAGGGCCTCGATCTCATCCAGAGAAAGGCGGGTGAAGCGCGCGACAGACTCCGGGGACATCCCTTCCCGCAGCATGGCGCGCGCCGTTTCCTGTCGGCCAAGCAGCTTACCCTTAGCCTCGCCCTCAGCTACGCCTTCAGCCTTGCCTTCAGCCTTGCCTTCAGCCTTGCCTTTAGCCCAGCCCTCGGCCTTACCCTCGGCCTTACCTTTAGCCCAGCCTTTGGCCGTGCCCTCGGCCTCGCCTTTAGCTCTGCCCTCATCCCAGCCCTTCTCACGTGCCCTTCGCGTCGCCTCCGCCAGCCGGTCCTCTCGAATCGCCTTGAAGTCCAGCTGCGTTACCATCTCCCGCAGCTGATAGTAGCGGTTCTCCGGGGAACTCCAGTACTCCTGCTCCACCTCGCTCACCTCCGAAAATACGGATCGCGAACTATCATCAAGGGTGCATTTCCTCGGCGTTCTATCCTACGTGCAGCCGCCCCGTCCCGGCCTCCAGCGAGCCGATGACGGTCGTGCGCTCAAAGCCGTGTCGGCGGGCTAAGTCGGACAACTCATCGACCCGGTCTGGAGACACGGCGAGCAGCAGTCCCCCTGAGGTCTGGGCGTCGTAGAGCATGTCGACGGCGGAGCGGTCAAAATTCCCGGCGAGGTCGACCTGAGGTTCGTAGGCGGCTCGATTGCGGTACGCTCCTTCGGGCACCAGCCCCATGTCCGCCAGCTCCCTGACCCCTGCGATGACCGGAAGGTCCTCAAGGGACAGGCGACAGTCCACCGTGCCGTCGCTCAGCATGTCCAAAACGTGCCCGGCCAGGCCGAAGCCGGTCACGTCCGTGCAGGCGTGAACGGCCTGATGCAGGCTGTCGGGCATGTGGAGCGGCAGGGCGTTGAGGGTCCTCATCCAGTGAACGGCCTCATCGATCGTTTCCTGCCGTTCGATCATGTCCGCCTTGATGGCGGTCGCAGCAATGCCCGTGCCCACGGGCTTCGTCAGGACCAGCCTATCGCCGGGCCGGCCGCCGACGGTACGCCACATTCGATCGCGCTCCACCTCGCCGTAGACCACGAGGCCGTACTTCGGTTCGTCGTCCTGAACGCTGTGCCCGCCAACGAGAAAGGCCCCGGCGGCTCGGGTCCGATCGAAGCCTCCCTCCAGAATGCGCTTCAGCACGTCGAGCCCCAGAACTTTCGTGGGGAAGCCCACCACGTTCAACGCCACGATGGGGCGCCCTCCCATGGCGAAGACGTCGCTGATGGAGTTTGCTGCGGCAATCTGTCCCCAGGTGTAGGGGTCGTCAACGATGGGGGTGATGAAGTCCACCGTCAGGACCCCAAGCCGCCGGTCGTCCAGGATCCAAAGCGCTGCGTCCTCACCGCCGCCCCAGGAGGCCAGGACGCGATCGCTCTCCACTTGCGGGATGTCTGCCAAAACTTGAGCCAGGTCCGCCGGACCTATCTTTGCCGCTCACCCGCTGCAGTGGGACATCTCCGTCAGTCGCTTCTTGTGGGCCTGCCCTCCCGCTTCGCCGTTCACGTTGTCGCTCATCGTAACCTCTCCGCCTCTCAATTCTCCGAAAATTGACGCCGACGCCCGTCCCTCATCGCTCATTCGCCCTCCACATCGTCGCAGAGGTTCTGACCCAGCAGGTGCTCCAACTCGTGGAGGGCAGGGGCGAGGGGCAAGAGCAGCATCAACTTGACGACGAGGGCTTCCCGCGTCATGTCGCGGGCGCTGATGGCCCCCAGGTCCAGGACCTTCTCTCCCACCTCGTAGACCCCCAAATCCGTGCCTCCGAACAGCGCCTGGGTGCGCACGACGGTTGGAATGCCGGCCCGGATGCCGCGGTCGATGGAGGGCAGGAGGTTTTCGCCGGTGAACGGGATGCCTCCCAGACCGAAGCCCTCAAGGACGAGGGCAGCGGGCCTGGCGTCCAGAACGGCGTCCAGAAGACGGACGGGCATCCCCGGAAAGATGGGCAGGATCGCGACGTTGCGCTCAAGGGCGGGGAGGGGGGAACTCTCCCAGGGCCGGGAAGGGGAGAGCTTCGGCTTCTTCGAACTCAACCATGGGATTTTGTACTGTCCGCGGTCCCGCATCTCCCCCAGCAGGGGATAGTCCACGCTGACAAAGGCGTGCCTGCGGCGACTGTCCGCCTTGGCGGCGCGGGGACCATGGATGAGGACGTCGTCGAAAACCACGGCCACGCCCTGCCTTCGATACAGGGCCAACTGCATGGACATCTGCACGGCGGTGTAGAGGTTGTCCGCCGCATCGCTGTCCCTAGCTTCCGGAGCCAGCATGGATCCGGTGAGGACGACAGGAATGGACACGTCCGGCAGCAGATAGGAGAGGGCCGATGCGGTCCAAGCCATCGTGTCCGTGCCGTGTAGCAGGATGACGGCGTCGCAGTCCGACGCGCTTTGACGGATGCGTCCGGCCATGGTGAACCAGTCATCCGGCTGCATGTTGGAGCTGTCCTTTGACATGAGGTCAACGACCCTGATGTCGTGCTCAAAGTCCTCAAGCGCTGGGCAGAGGTTGACGAGCTCCCTTCCTGAGAGCTTCGGTCGCAGGCCGTCCTCCGAGGGAGCGGAGGCGATGGTGCCGCCGGTCGTGAAAAGCGTGAACTTCATGGTGAGCCTCCAGGTATCATCGTCTTCTTACAGGGTATCCCAGCGGGGCCGGTGCCCTCGCTGTCGCCCTACGGTGAAGAGTGTAATGGAACAGCGCGTTTTTTCTCAGCGCAAAAGTACGCGCGCAGGAATTTTTGAAGCGATTTTGATTTTTTCATTGACAAAGTTTTTGGGAGCGGAGTATAATACCCTTTGTTTGTTGGTGAGTTGGCCGAGAGGCTGAAGGCACTCGCCTGCTAAGCGAGTATAGGGGCTAAAACCTCTATCGAGAGTTCGAATCTCTCACTCACCGCCAGGATTTACCCGGTTTGCCGGGTGAGAGTTGTACGCGGCAGTAGCTCAGCTGGATAGAGCGAAGGCCTACGGAGCCTTAGGTCGTGGGTTCGAATCCTGCCTGCCGCGCCAGTCTGTTGATTTAGCGAGGTTTGAGCGTTCTTAGTTGAAGTTCGAGCACGCTTGATATTCGCCACGAGCGAAGGCCTCATTTCCGTGGTATCCTTTTCCCTTAGTTGTTAGGGGAGGGTTCCCTCCTTTTCATGAAAGAGCCGCAAACCTTGGTCGGGGCGGCTCTTTTTTTGTACTTGTACCTCATTATACGGCAAAAGTACGGTAAAATAGAGGGGCGGAGGAGGTGAAGCACATGACGCGAATAAGGGAGTTGAGGCAGGCCAGGGGGCTGACGGCGGCGGAGTTGGGTTATGAAACGCGGATACATCCCTCGCTTATCTCCCTGGTGGAGCGGCGCAAGGCTCCTGCGAGCGAGCGGGTGCGGGAGGGGCTGAGTGCGTTTCTCGGCATTCCCCTGCGGGAGGCGTTTGACGACAAGGGGCTGGCAGTGTGAGGCCAAGAAAAAAGCCGTCCGGGGCATGGACGGCGGAAAGGAGATGAAAAATGAGCGTTTGCAAAGATTATACCGCAGAACAGGAGCGAGTAGAACTCCTTGAGCTTGCACGGAAGTATCACGCGTTAAGGGGAATTGTAGCGTTTGACAATTCGGAGAGAGAACTGGAAAGGACTTGCCTGATATGGAGCGAGCTTGAACCATGCGATCGCGATTATCTTTCGGTTTTGGATTGGGCGGATCAGATGGTAAGTCTTGCGGAATCCGAGTATGTGGCCTATATCGATTTTATGAGGGACAAAGCCAAGCGAGATAACGAACCCCTCAAGGCACGAAGGCCCGCGATCTTCCGCCTCAAGGTCTACATGCCCTCTTTCCGGCGTACCCGCACCCGTGCCCCCCGCTCAGCGCGCCGGGCGTCCTTCTCCATGGCCGCATCCAGTCCGGGCGGCGGAGGAGATTCATCAGGAGAATCCGACCAAGGAGACCCACCTGGGCCTCACCCTTCCCGTCCTTTCGTAACACCCCCATCCTGTAATCCCAATCGAAGACCTTCGCGTCCGTGGCCTGGCCTCGGCTCTTTCCGCATGGAGAGGGGGCGGTCGGCATGGTGACGGCACGGGACCGCGAAGCGTGGAAATCCCAGAAGCTGGCCGTGCTGGAGCACCTCCAGGCGGGCCGCAGTATCACCCAGGACGAGGCGCGGGAGCAATTCGGTGTCATGCGCCTGGCCTCCCGTGTTGACGAGCTGCGGCGCGAGGGCTGGAACGTCCTGACCGCTATGGTCCCCGTCGGAGAGAGCGGAGCACGTGTTGCCCGGTACTCCCTGGGAGAGGAGCCGAGGCGGGCAAGCCGCTTCCTCCCTGTGAGTGCGGAGAACGTCCCCGACGAGCTCAAGGCACTCCCTCAGTGGGTCGTCTGGCAGGCCATGGAGCGCAACGGTAAGCTCACGAAGCCGCCCCGTCAGATCGACGGACAAGCGGCCAAGGCAAACGACCCCTCGACCTGGACGACCTTCGAGAAAGCCATGGAGGCCTACGAGGCGGGGCTTAGCGATGGCGTGGGCTTTGTGTTCGCACCCGGCGGCGGGCTGGTGGGCGTGGACCTGGACCATTGCGTCAGCAGGGAGGACGGGACGATCGCCCCCAAGGCGGAGGCCATCGTGGAGGCGCTCGGCAGCTATACGGAGTACTCCGTCTCGGGCAAGGGGCTTCATATCATCGTCCGCGCCGAGCTGGAGAAGGGGTACCGCAGCGGGCCGATCGAGGTCTATCCTCACGGTAGATTCTTCACCGTGACCGGGAACCTTCACGACGAGCGTTCCGAGCTCCGGGCCAATCAGGCGGCGGTCGATGGGCTGGTCTGGGCTATCCGTCCGGAGAAGACCAGGGGAACCGTAGCCACAGGAGGGAGGCGTCGCTACCTGCCTAACTCCGAGCTGATCGAGAAGGCCATGGCGGCCAGAAACGGAGCCAAGTTCTCCCGCCTCTGGGCAGGCGACATATCGGGCTATAACTCGGCCTCCGCGGCCGACGTTGCGCTGCTGGCCATGTCGCTGTACTGGACGGATAAGGACGAGGACCGCGCCGCACTGCTCTTTGAGCAAAGTGGCCTGTGCCGGGAGAAGTGGACGACCCGGCCGGACTATCGGCGCTTCTGCTTTGAGTTCCTCCGGCGAAAGGGGGCGACGGCATGAGCGTCTGGGACGACGATACCCTGCTCCCCCTGGGGACCTTGCAGGCGTGCCTTGCCCCCAGGGATGTCCAGGCCGTGGGCACAAAGTCCCTCGTCCCGCCAGAGCTGGGGGACGCCAACGATTACGCGGCCGCCGGGGAAGACCTGAGGGCGCTGCTGCTGGGGACGAAACGATGGATTCTCCCGGTGTCTGAGTTCTGTAAAAAGCCTCAGCCAATCAAGTGGCTGATAAAGAACTGGGTTCAGGAGGATGCACAGATGATGACGTTCGGTGCATCCGGGGCAGGCAAGACATTTGTCGTCCTAGACATGGCGCTCTCCATCGCCTGCTCAAAAATAAACGACTGGCACGGCTTCAAGGTCAAGCACGGCCCTGTGGTCTACCTGGCAGGAGAGGGACACGCCGGACTGAGGGCTCGCCTTGCGGGCTGGGCAGCTCACAAGGGCGTAGAGGACGCGGAGATATACGTCAGCGAGGGAGCGGTGGACCTGAACACTCCCCAGGGACTGACGAAGACCATCGAGGAGATTCGGAGCTATGACATCGCGCCCTGTATGATCGTCGTGGACACACTGAACCGCTTCATGGTCGGTGACGAGAACAAGGCACAGGACGCCAAAACGATGCTGGACGCCTGCGCGGCGCTGGAGCGCGAGTTCCAGTGCACGGTCATCCTGGTCCACCATACCGGCGTGGCAGAGAGCGCCCAGGGGCGCGCCCGAGGCTCCTCCGCATGGCGGGGCGCCATGGACATCGAGCTTATGGTCAAAGGGGACGAGAGCGGTCTTATCTCCCTGATGCAGACCAAAAACAAAGACTCCGAACGCCAGGGAGCGATAGACTTCGAGCTGGTAACGGTCAACGTGCCCGGCTGGTTCGACGAGGACGGCGATCAGATCACGACCAAGGTCATGGAGCTGTCCGATGCAACGATGGGCGAGAAGGAAAAAAAGCTGACGAGAACACAGCTCAGCGCCCTACAGACCTACATCGAGGCCGCATCCACAAAAGGGATTCTGGACACTGAAGGCAAGTTCCGGGGGCTCCATATCGACGCCTGGCGTGAGGCCTATTACCGGAACAGCCCGGCAGATAACGAAAACTCAAAGCGCGTCGTCTTCCACCGCGCCCGCCGGGACCTCGTGGACTTGAAATACCTCAGCGTACATGACGATATCTATACCCCTATCGGCATATGGGGCGCATTTGAAAGAAAATTTTTAGAGGGACAACTCAATGCTGCTAAAAACCCTTCGTAACACGAGCGTAACTGTTACGTAACTTGCGTTAAATATTCTGACAAATAGCGTAACTTTCGTAACAGTCAGTAAAGGTCAGAGAAAATTCATAGCCGCAGTTGCCCCAAGCCCTTAGAAAGCGTAATAGCGTAACTCTCCCCTATAGGGGAGTTACGCTATGTTACGCCCTAGGGAGGGGTCGGTTTTTGAGAGGTGTTACAAAAGAGAGAGAATGATATAAATCCTGTTGTGGAGAGATTTTAAGCCATTTTTTTATCCCGTAACAAAGGCTTTTTATCGCACATTTTTGTATAAAGAGTTAAAGCGCTCTGGTCCTGAGCCTCCTCCTGTGGCTATGGCATGACGCTGGCGTCCTGCTGGCGTAGCGCTGGCGGGTTGCTGGGGTACCCCCGGGGTCAGCCCGGGGTCACCCCAAGGGTACCCCTGGCTCCATGGCCGGAGGGGCGTAATCCGTTTACGACCCTGCCGGGCAGCAAGGGCGTCGGCTTTTTCTACCTCCTTGGCCAAGGGGAACATGGCCCGCTTTGAGCTGGGTTGCCTGGGGATGGGGTAAGGTTCGTTTACCTCACCCCCTGGGCTCCCTCCCTGTGGCCAAGGTGAGGAGCGGCCCAAGGAGACCTGACTTCAGAAATTCTGAGGTCGGGGGAAGGATGCCTCAACTCTGAGGGCTGGAGTTTCGCATCCCCTGAACGTCGTAACGTTACCATAACGCGTGAGTAACGTTACCGTAACGCGGGCACAGGGGGCAAGGACGTCCGGCGGACACTCCCCTGGCGCCCTTCGTCTCTCCGTCCGACGCCCATCCCCTCGGACGCACTGCTGACGTCCGGCCCCTATACCCCCTCAGGCCCGCGTAGAGCCACGGAGAGCCCTATCATGAAGCCCGAAGGTAATCTGATACCTCTTAGAGCCCTGGTGACGTCCTGGGGCCTTTCTGGCGTACCTCAGGGGCAAATCGGAGGAACACGAGGGGCCTGGTCTTGGAGATTCGCCCTCTCATCCCCCCGTGGGGGGGATATAGGGGGGGTATTTCCTCTCTTCTCCTCTCTTCTCACACCGTACGTACCAGGTTCGTCCGGCGTACGTACTTCGGACGTACTCGTTTCGTACGGTGTACGTACGGCGTACGCTTCAGGTTCGTCCGGCGTACGTCATCCCCGGATAGGGTACCGATACCCTATCGATACCCTATTTCCCGATAAAAAGCCGACAAAAATACCCTATCGATACCCTATGCCTCCCTGCCCAGGGGCAGGGGGTCAAGAGTAGCTCAAAAGCTATAATAATCAGGGTAAGTCGGAGTGTGGATAAAAGGCTGTGCTTTTGTGAATGATGAGGGAGGGCTTGAGGTGGAGCGGAGAAAACAGGTCGTTCCGTTGTCTGGGGACAGTCGCAGGCTGGAGGCGCTTATCGACATCATCCTGAGGTGCCATCCGATGAGCCTCCGGATTCTGGCCGGGGAGTACGAGCCGACGACGGACGAGCTCTCCGAGATTCTTGCGTGCCTGTCGCGGGGAGAGATCGACGTCCCCCGCGGAGTGGTCGGGTTCTATGGGAGCTCCGAGGAGGAAGCCCGCGTGGTCCGCGCTGAGGCGTTCGAGGGGGCCATGGGGAAGATTGGGGGCTGGGCAGGGTTGGCCGCCGCTGCAAAGAAGTTCGCGGAGGCCTACCCGAAGACCTGGGCCATCGTGGAAGATCACGTGACGTGGGTCGCGGGTCGCAGCTTTTCCCGTATGGACGAGCCCCAGCTTGAGCGAGTGGCGTCGCGTCACGGGGTCGCCACGGAGACGGTACAGCGATACCGCCGGTTGTTCCCCGGACAACTGGCCGTACTGGCGCTTCGAGGGTGAGGGGGGGTAACGATTCCTTACACCCTTGGCCGGGGGGTGAAACGGATTCACCCCCATGCCGGGGCACCGTCAGAAATTCTTACGGTGCCTAGTGGACCAGCACAGTACAAGCACCAGACTGGCCCAGAAAAGGCACGGTCGAGCCCAGAAAAGGCAGGGACGAGCCCAGTAATTTCTGGGCTAGTCCACCCCTAAAGATGCGACCTCAGATTTGTATAGACAACTCGGTTAAACCGATACCCGCCGAATTACCTGCCCAAGAAACACCCCGTCAAAGCTGGGCGGAAACCATCCAGGAAGTCATCCAGCAGGAGCAGGAAAAGGCGGAACGCCGCCTTACCGCGGAACGCGCCGGGCTGGAGGCGACCATCCGGGAGCGCGTCGCTTCGATCGAGCGGGTTCTTGAGCATCGCTTGAGCCCTGCTTAAGTAATGCTTGAGCGTCCCTTGAGGGGTGCTTAGCCCTGCACCGGAGGTAGCTCACGAAGGAGCAGAAAAAGGAGATCGCAGCCAATCTCCGAGAGCAAGGCTGGACACAGGAACGCATCGGCAAAGCTCTAGGGGTAGCAAGGCGGGCTATTTCGGATTGGATAGGAGTGGCGAATCCACCATGCGAAAATTCAGATAATTCCCCATCCCCTACCCCAACCCCAACTCAGAACCTTGAAGCAATCATCGCCATCCAAAGGCGGCGTCTTGGCCGCAAAACAGCGCAAAACGCCGCAGATCAGCGCAGAGGCTCAGGCCCCGGCCATGAGGCGCAAGGCGTCCTGGAACCCCAGGCGGTAGTGCTCCTGCGTGACCCTTGCAATGTAGGCGTCGGTGGCGAACTCAAGCTCCGCGTAAAGGTCATTGTCCTTGGCCTTCAATACGTCATAGGCTTTCTCCTGCGCAAGTAAAAATCTGGTCGTTGCCTTGTCCCCCAAGGGGTGGCCGAGTGTCCTGAGGTCCGCGATCTTGCCACGGACTTCCCAGAGCTTCTCGAAGGCGATCTCCAATGTGTTGCCCTTCAATGCGTTTTTCATCGTCGTGCTCTCCTTCCTGTGGCCATGGAGCAGGTCCCCCTGTTCTCCATGGCCTCGTATCCTTTCGCTCTACCCTCTAGGAGCGTCCTAGAGGCCCCTGTGAGGCCATCAGGAGTGTTAGGGGTACAACATCTCCTATCCCAGCCTCCCGATATGCCTCTCCGTCGTTCTACGACGGGCTAGAGGCGATGTGCCACAACCCGCCTAGCCCTGCTGTGTGTCTTGCCCCCCAGGAGGACCGTCTTGACCCCTGGGCTCCCTTGCTCCCTGTTGGGCTCCCTTTGCGCTGTAATGGGGACGGTCCGGGGCTGCCTCGTCTTGGCCACAGGGGCCGGGATCGTCACCAGGAGCCCCGACAGATTAAAGTCCCCCGCCCGAAGCTGGAGGCTCTCCCCAGGGCGCGCCCCGCAGTCCAGGGAGAACAGCATGAGGGCGTAGTCCCTGAGCCCCGTGAAGGTCCGCCTGTTCGGGAGCCTCAGGAGCTCCGCCAGGGTGTCCGTTTCGATGTGCACGACACGCCCCACAGCCCGGCGCTTCTTGAGCCCGGCCATGGGGTGAGCACAGGAGAGCAGCCCCTCCTCCAGGCACCAATCGAAGAACTTCTTGAGGTACTTGAAGCGCATGTTGTAGGTGTTGGGGCTGATGTTGTCGCTCAGGTAGTCGTGGACGGCCGCCCTGTAGTCCTCCGTCCCCTGGGGGATGCGCGCGGAGAACGCCGCCAGGTGGGTACGGTAGTCCCGGAGCGTCAGGGGGGCCAACCCCTCTGCTCGGCGGAAGGCCAAAAACATCCCTATAGTTCCCGATATTTTTTGCATGGGGCTTCCCCGGCAGAACTGCGAAAAAGGGGCTGGATGAGCGAAGGCCTATACAAATCACTACAATTTACAAATATAGTGTTTGCAATGGTTTGCGCCTAAAAATCGCGTTTTTTAGAGCGAAGGCCTACGGAGCCTTAGGTTGTGGGTTTGAATCCTGCCTGCCGCGCCAGTTAATAATCCGGGTTGCTCCAGTTACGTTTAAAACCCCGCTCAGAAGCGGGGTTTTTGCGTTTTGACAGTCCGCCACTATCCGGTTAATATTGTCTATATCCGACACATAACCGTACTGGTCCTCTATTTGGGGGCCACTATACCTGATCCACGAATAACACAGTGGCCAATGCCGGGACTTGCAAGTCGGGGCTTTCCCTGGATGCCGTCAGGAATGGAATAACATGCCTCGTGTCAAGCTCCTTTTCCCTCTTCTCCTCTTGACATCTGGCTCTTCATAACAGCTTGACAATCTAGCGAATTCTCCTGCCTGCCCCCTTACCTTGCCTGACCTTCCCCTCCCTGTAGATTGGGGACATTCAAGATGTCTTGACCTGCGTCCGTATTGGCGTATGATTGAACGTGATGTATTCTTAAATATTGATGTATTCTTGGACTTGAAAAGGAGATGGCGCGATGAAGACGATGCAGGTGAAGGGATTGCTTTTTTTCGTGCTGGCGTATGGGGTGCTTGCGTCGGCGGGGTGCGGAGGTGGAGGCTCCGAAGAGCAGGGGGCCTCGGGCCCCGCACCCAACCTCTACCTCTCCGCCCCGCTCTATGGGACCACGCACTTTGACCCTGCCCAGAGCGACTCCACCCCCTACGGTCCCCCAAAGGGCTCCTTTACCATTGACCCAGTGCGGCAGCCCATCTCCTACGGCGGACCGGTGAACATCATCACTCTGGCTTCCACCTCCCCCCGCTTCATGTGGGGCGTGGGGAGCGACCGCGTCGCCTACATCAACGCCGCCGAAAAGCAGTGGGCAGAGGTGGCTCGGCTCGACGCTCCGGCCTACCTCTCTCCGGACATGGGGCCCGTGGCGCCCGGGGCGCACAAGACTATCGGAGAGATGAGCTTTGAGGGCAAGACCTCCCGGGACATACACCAGGTTTTCGTGACAAACTACGGCGCGAAATATAACGCCCGGCTGGCCAACGGCGTCTACTCTGCGGTGGACAAGGACAACGTCCTCTACGCCACCTACGGTTACGGCGTCTACGCCTTCGCTCTAAAGGACGCCGCAAATCCCGCGGCGGGCATTGAGGTGCGCCACAGCATCGCAGACGCGGCGGACGCCATCCAGGGAGCCGGGGCCAGCGCGATGCTTTATGGTCTGAATATGACCTATGACGGACACATCATCCTCAACTTCGAGAATGGCGTCTCCGTGCTGAACCGCACCCTGGACGCAGCCTCTGCCCAGACGATCCTCTTCCCCGGAGAGCACACCAGCAACTCCCTGGCCGTGGACGAGAAGGGGGGCATCTACGTGGTGACCAACAAGAGGATGCACAAACTGGTGTGGACCGGAAGTCGGCTCTCGGACGCAGAGGCCGACGGCGCTTGGTCTTCCCCCTACGACGCCCCGGAGGACGCCGTTCCTCCCATCGTGAAGTTTGAGCCCGGTTCCGGCTCCACGCCGACGCTGATGGGGTTCGGCAAGGACGCCGACAGGCTGGTGGTCATCACTGACGGCTCTCGGCGGATGAATCTGGTGGCCTTCTGGCGCGACGAGATACCTCAGGACTTCGTGCAGCAGGACGGTACCCAGTCACGCCGAATCGCCGGTCAGATCCCTGTGACCTGCGGTTACAGTCAGCTCCCCACGTGGATTCAGTCCGAGCAGTCCGTGGTGGTCAACGGCTATGGCGCCTTTGTGGTCAACAACCTGCCCCTGGAGTCCGACACCATGACGAGGCTGCCCAAGATTTTAGGTGCAGCCACTTTGGGGCCCGTGTATTCCTCTTCCCAAGGGGTGGAGCGCTTCCGCTGGGACCCGAAGGAACATCGCTGGGTGTCTGTCTGGAGACGGCCTGACGTGTCCTCCACCAGCATGATCCCCGTCCACTGCCGGAACGGCAACATGGCCTTGGTCAGCGGCTACGGGGCGCAGGGCTGGGAGCTCACGGGCATGGACTGGGACACTGGCGCCACCGTGCACCGCACGATCTTCGGCAAGAGCAACTATGGCAACGGCGCCTATGCCATCCTGCAGTTTCTGCCCAACGGAGACCTGCTCTTCAACAGCCTGGTTGGCCCCTACCGTGTGAGCTACTGACTGGTCCTGAAGGTTGTAATTATGAAGATAACGGCGGGTATCCGATAGTTCTTTCAGGGAGGAAGGCTCGAATGCGGCTTCGCGGTTCACCTGAGGAAGCGTTTAGGGTGCATGGGATGCATACCGTGATGGGATTCCCTCCTCGAAGGAACCGTCCGTTCGGGCCGTACTCTTTAAAGGATGACGCGCCAAGTGCGCGCCCAAATCCGCAGGCAAGATTTTTAACCTGTGGCAAAGCCAGGTCTTGCTCATTTTCTGCCGCACCTGACGGGTGCAAGATCAAACTCAGCTTGACCGACGCCATAACGTGCTTGATCCTCGATAATACGGTCGCAGCCTGCGGTTTTTGGGAAAAATTTCTCGCTTGCATTGTTCAAAAAGCCGTGATATAATACCCGTCGTTGCTCAGAAGAGCAACGGGGCGATAGCCCACGAGAAACTTGACAAAAGAATACAGCGTGTAAATATCATGCAGATTTATTGAAGTCAGTTTTTTACTGAGAGTTTGATCCTGGCTCAGGATGAACGCTGGCGGCGTGCGTAACAC
>NZ_DBHLDX010000006.1:0-58104 GCF_057312375.1 Fretibacterium sp. | reverse complement strand
AAATCGGTGAAGCCCGCGCTTCCATCCGGAAACACAAAGGCGTTCACAAGGTCCAGAAACAAGGGCTTGCGCTCCTCGCGACCAAACAAAAATTTAAAGAAACGATCGTTGAGGCGGTATATCCTTCCCTGCTCCAGCTCCGCCTCGATTTGCCCTTCCGTCACGGGCCCCAACGCCGGGCCGATCAGCTCACCGTCGCGCTCCCGCTCTGCATCCTCCATAGTCCCCACCCCCTCACAGCCTTATTATACAATTGGACGGTTGCGTTCAGAGGGACCATCCAGCACCTCAAATGCCTCCCCTTTCAGGGGACCAATACGGGGAAAGGCCAGGCACCTGTCCAAACATAAAAAGCGGAAGGGCCGGAGCCCTTCCGCTTTCGTTCGTCTTCTGCCTGTATCTGCCGGCGCCTAACCGATGGAGCTGTTAAACGACCGGACTAGTTCTTCCTGCGAAGGAGGAACGCCGCACCAGCCACCAGCGCCAGAGCGCCGAAGCCCGCGTCGCAGCCGCCGCCGGAGCTGGACTTCTTGTCGGAGCCGCCGCCCTTGGTCACGGTGATGCTGGTCGTCGCGGAACCCTTGACCGTCGCGTCACTCTTCAGGACGGAGGTAGCGGTAACCGTCATGGTGCCCTCGGCACCGGCCGTCAGAACGACCTTCTTGCCGGCAAGCGGCGTCTTGATCGTGCCGCCCGTGACCGTCACGTCCTCTGAAACCACGTCGGCCGAGGCGTTCTTGTAGGTCCACTCGCCCAGGGTCACGGTGACGTCGGCGCCAGGAGCCACGGACGTCGCAGAAGGCGTCAGGGTGGCTGTCAGCTTATCCTCCGCAGGAGGCGTGGGATTGCTCGGGTTCACCGGGTCGGTGACGTTGGCGCCGAACTCGATGAGGATCGTGTTGCTGTTCTCGTCGAGGTGCGCAACCGCCTTCGTGTTCTCGGGCAGGTCAGAGGTGTTGGACCACACAATGCGGACCTTCGCGTAGTCCTCGTAGTTCACGTTGCTGTTCTCACGCAGGAAGTGCAGGCGGTTCCACTGAGGAGCGTTGGTGGAGAAGACCGCCTTCACCCAGCCGGCGGGGATGCTCTTCGGGTTGCTGAGCTTGGAGGTATCCAGCTGGATGACCAGACGACGGTCGCGGTCCTTCTGGCCCGCGCCGAGGCCGGTGTAGTCGATCTCGTGAGCCTGGAACACCGGGGCCTTGCCCATGGCGTCCGCGCGGCTCGACGCGATGTCGCTGTCGTTCAGCACGAGGTTGATGCGGCTGTCGTCGGTGACCCACAGGTTCATGCGGTGCGCCTTGTCCAGGTTGAAGTCGCGGACGCCGTCGGCCAGGGAGAGGACGGCCTCGGGCCACACGAAGACGTGCATGAAGGGCTCCGCATTCGCGGGGATGAGGCTCGTGCTCATGGGATAGCTGTCGAGGCGCAGCGCGCCGCGCTCGATATCAACACGCGTCGGGTTGCTCATCGTTCCCGCCACGTCCCAGCTGCCGCTGCCGCCGAAGGCAACCGTGCCGGTCCAAGAGTCATGGAAGGCGTTGCCCGTAGGCGTCGCATCCGTCGTGAACTGCTCGCCGCTCTTGTCGCTTCCCTGGTAGCCGTAGCCCAGCTTGACGGCGCGCGGGTTGATGCGGAAGTTGGCCGTCTTGGCGATGCCGCGGTTCAGCAGGGAGAGGTCCTTGAAGGTCAGGGTCGCGCCGTTCACCGCGCCCGCAGCGCCCAGCTTCTGGCCGCGCGTCACGTTCGGCAGGTCGAAGCTCGCAGCGGCTGCAAACACGCCGACTTCTTGGGTCGTATAGCCGCGGTCCCAAGCCTCAGCCCCCTCAGCACCGATGGTGACCTCGCCGGCGCCGATGGACTTCGCCTTCGCGATCTGGAGGACGCCCGTGCTCACCAGCGTGTCGCCCTTCTCGCCGGCGCCGTTGCCGCCGATCTCGTTCTCGCCGTTGATGTAGAGCACCGCCTGCTGCGGGTCGATAAGGCCATCGTCCTTCTTGTCGTCATCGGGACGAAGCGTTCCAGCACCCTTAGCTTCAAGGATCAGGTCGAAGTTACCCTTCAGCAGGCCGTCGGCCACGCTGTTCTTCTGGTGCAGGAAGATGGCGATCTGGGGATAGAACTTCTTCCCGGCGATCAGGTAGTCGTCGGCCTCGAAGACACCGCCCGTCACGATGTTGAAGTCGTCGAAGAACTGGCTGCGGTCCACGATGACCTTACCCTTGCCCTCCACGCGCAGCGGGTTGTAGATGTCCACGTGGTTGGCCACCTTCACGAAGTTGGCGTTGCCGTCGGCAGGGGCATAAGCAGCCGAAGACCCCTGATAGGGGACCCACGTTCTGCCCAGCGAGCCACGGAAGTGGTCGTTGTTCACGGCGCCTGCGCCGGCAATCACCTGCAGGGTGCCGTCCACCACCGTGGTGCCGCCGCGGTGGAAGGCGCCGTCCAAAGCGAAATGCTTACCCGCTACGCTGGCATTGCCTGCCACGTGCGTCGCATCCGTCGCCAAGCTGGTGTCCTTGGCGCTGCCATAGATCTTCATCATGCCGTTGCCGGTCTTGACCAGACGAAGGTAGTGCCTATCGGTTTCCGTCGCAGGCTTGACCGGAACGTCTTTAGCAGCCTGAAGGGTGGGCTTCACCATGTCCAGCTGGGCGAGGCCGTCCCGGAACTCGAGGCCCTGCAGCGCACCCGCCATGCTGCTCGGCGTGGAGTCCACCACGACGTAACGGAGCTCATTCTCCTTGGGGCCCGCCGTGGCCTGATCGGCCCACAGGAGGTAAAGAGGCTGACGGCCGGCTACAACCACGGTCCCGTCCGGGTCGGTGTGGCCGAAGATCAGGGAGTCCACGCCCTCGCCCATAAGGACGGGAGCACTCTTTTCCCCGCGGCCCATCACGCCCACCCAGCCCTGGCCGATGGCGTTGCTGTTGGTCAGGCCCAGCGTGCCGCCCATCAGGACGGTACCGCCGGCGAAGACGTTGCGGGTAGCCGCCAAGGGGTTGTCCTTGTTGGCGCCCCTCAGGACGACCTTGCCCTCCTCGCCCTCGGCGTTGACGACGATCTGGGCGTCATCATTACCTTTGAGCGTCTTACCATCCTTAGGCGCTACGTCGAGGACATCATCCTTCGCCGCGCCCTTCAGGTAAAGGTGGTCAAGCGTGAAGTCAATAGTTCCCGTCGTCTTGCCCGCCTTGCCGGAACCCACAAGGGTGTTTGCGGTAGCGACCGCCGTCTCGTAGTCATTGGGGTCCTCGGTCGTCACGGTTATGACGTTGGTCATAGCCACCGCCCAGGCCACCCCGGCCGTCAGCGCCAAGGTCAGCGTCAGCAGGCCAAACAGTTTCAGTTTCTTACTCAACCGAAATTCCTCCTCTCAAAATCCGAATCCCAAGGGCAGGTGCAGCGCCCCGAGGATTCAAGCCACAAAGCGCGCGTCCGTTTTTCAAACGGACAAATTTAAATCCTGATCTTGCCTGTTATCCTTCCCTAGTTGCGATAACATGCCGCGGCCCTAGAGCCGCACCGCGCGCGCCGCCTTCCTTACAGGCAGCACGGCGTAAGCGCAGAGGGCCGTTTCCAGCCCGCAAAGCCAAAGAACGCCAGCGCCGACAAACACTCCTTTCTGGCAGAGACTCCGCCCCCACGGCGTTTGGTTCGTCGCACGGGCGCGGCCGCCGGGGACGTTTTTGAAGTTCGGCAGAAGACAAAGCGACGCCGATAGAGAAGCCGCGCCTTTGGTATAGAATTATACACGCAACGCCGCGGTAAATGCAAGACCTAGGGACCCTTTTTTGCAGAAAACCGCAAGTTTGTTCCGGGAGGCGCGGGGAAACGGCCGGAGGAGCGGAAGATAACCCCCTCCACCTCACTTCGTTCGGCCACCTGATGAAGCCCCTATTTGTCTAACATCTCCCGCTAACGCCGAAAGACGACAATAAATTGTCCTCTTTCGGCACAGCCGACCGACACGACGCCGACCGCCTGTCGGCGTCCGTAAGTCGTGTCGTCTGGCCGAACCCCTCCGCTACCGCTTCTGCAGGGCCCGGACCTCCTCCGGCGTCATCCCCACCGCCCCGGCGATCTGCTCCGGCGTCAGGAGTCCCGACGCGCAGAGTTGGGCCACAACCTCCGCGCGGCCCAGCTCACGGCCCTCATCCTTCACGTGCACCAGGATGCTCTCCATCTTCGCCCGTTCCTCCGCGCGGCCCTCCGCGCGGCCCTCCGCGCGGCCCAGCTCACGGCCCTCAGTACGGCCCAGTTCCTGCCCCTCGCGCATCAGTCTTTCCGAGTACAGCTCAAGAACCTGTCCGCCCATAACCTCGTGAACCTCCCTTCGTATCCTACTCTCAGTCCCCAGCATGTGGTCCACTACCCTCATGATCAGCTCCATCAGGTCCGCTCGCGAAAGTTCCTCGTCCTCGTCCTGCACCAGCCCCCTCAGGATCGCCTCAAACTCCTGACGAAGCTCCGCAAGCCTCCCCTCGTCCTCCTCGATCCGACAGAACTGCTTCTCGTAGCGCATGACGTAGTACGGCAGAAAAAACAGCAGCCGCTTCTCGAAAATCTTCTCCCGCGTGTACTCCTGAACCTTGACTACAGGCGTCCTGTACCAGAACACGCCCCCGTCCGGCAGGTTCACCTTCACCTTGAGCTCCTCAGGAGTGGTCCGCCCGTGGCGCAGGTACAACACGCAGGAGTGCGGAAAGCTCATCTCGCAGCTCCCTCCGGCCCTCAGCGCCCCATCCAGCGCGATGCGAAAGTCGTACTCGATCATCCGCACCGCCATCGTCCCGTCCGGCGTGCTCTGGCACTCCACGTGGTACGTCCTGTCCCGAACCTGCAGCACGGAGTCCGTCACCGTCCTCCCGCCAGGCCCGATCTGCTCGTTGCGGAACTGCTCCATGCGTTCGTCCGGACCATAGTCCGTCCCAAACACCTCGTTCAGCACCGCTGGCACAAGACGCGGCAGCTTCTGGAGCATCGTCCGAAACACGTCGTCAAAGATCGTCCCGCTGCCAGGCTCCCCAGCCGGACGCCCCTCCAGCTCCTCCGTCCCCATCGTCCTCTCTCGCCTCCACACCCTCGACTGCACTTCTCCGCCTGCATTATAACCCAACGGCGCACCGTACAAAAAGGGCGGAAAGGCCGCAACCTTCCGCCAAAAACCGTTCAATATGCCCACTTCCCCGACAGAAGGCGGGCCGAAAAACGACCCCTCCCACCCTTCGGGCCACCTCCCCTTTCAGGCGAGGCAGGGCAAGCGCCGAGTATTCCCCTGTTTCGGACGGTTTTGAGCGAGAGGGCTTGTTTGTTATAATGAGGCCAGGAGCTGAAGGGATGGGGGGATGGTGCGGATGCTGGTCAACACGCCCTACGACGACGTGTTCCGAACGCTTCTGAACGATTGTTCGAGCCTCATTATCCCATTGGTGAATGAGATATTTCACGAGTCGTACTCCGGGGACGAGGCGGTGGAGCTCTACCCGAACCAGCACTTTATCAACGGTCAGGACGGCAAGGAACGTGAGCGCATCACGGACTCGTGTTTCGGGATACGGGGCAAGTCGCTGAAGAAGTACCACATCGAGTGCCAGAGCACGTCGGACGACACGATGCTGGTGCGGATGTTCGAGTACGACGCGCAGATCGCGCTGGATGCGGGCGAGGTCGAGGGTGGCGTGTTGACGGTTCGTTTTCCTGCGTCAGCGATCCTGTACCTTCGGTGCCGCGCGACCACGCCGGACGTGCTGACGGTCCGCATCGAGCTGCCCGGCGGAAGGTCTGCGGCCTACGATATCCCGGCGATGAAGGCCCAGCGGTACACGCCGGAGGAGATATTCTCCAAGGGACTGCTGTTTCTCATCCCCTTCCACATTTTTGCGCATGAGAGGCGACTTGGGAGGTACGAGAGGGACGAAGGGTTGCTGCGGGACTTTCTGTCGGAGTACGCAGGGATACGGGATCGGCTTGAGGGGCTGGCGGAGAGCGGGAAGTTGACGGAGTACGTGAAGCGGACGCTCGAGGAGATGTCTGGTAAGGTGTTGGAGCACGTAGCCCGTCGACACAAAAAGGTGAGGGAAGGAGTGAAGTCCATCATGGGAGGCAGGGTGTTGGAGTACGAGGCGAAGACGATCCTGAGGGAGGGCATCGCTCTGGGCGAGGCCAGAGGGCTGGCCAAAGGCCTGAACGAGGGTATCGCCTCCACGGCACGGCGGATGCTGGTGCGGGGCGTCCCACTGGAGCAGGTCGTTGACTTCACCGGGCTGTCCCTCGGCGAGGTTGAGGCGCTGCGGAGCGGGGAACCGTGAGGTTGCCGGCGAAGCCCAAAGATGCGATGATTGCACAGGCGCTCCCCGCGTGGGGAGCGCCTGTGCTTTAGCTCCCCGAAGGGGGGTGGGGAGACAAACTTACGCAGTAGGTTTCACTGAAAACATTTGTCTGACATCTCCCGCCAACGCCGAAAGACGACAATAAATTGTCCTCTTTCGGCACAGCCGACCGACCGGCCCCCTCCGCCCCCGTCCGGCTAGCGCCTCCTGAGAAGGAGGAGGCCCGCCACGACGGCCAACCCCATCAGGCCCGACAGGCCGGCGCTGCACCCGTTCAGGCCCTCGTTCTTCCGGTCCGAGTCCAGACTGAAGGACAGGTCCCGGCTGTACTGCCGCCCGTTTATCTTCCAGTGGAGCGTGGAGCGCCACTCCCCCTCCCCGATGCGGAACCTGAACCGGTACTGGTAGAAGCCCTCGCTGCGGCGCGCGTCGTCGTATTCGAACCTTCCGCTCAGGCTCCCGTTCCGCTGTCTCAGGACCATGTAGACGGAGCCCGTGTCCGGCTGGCGGTTGAAGCGCGCCGTCGTGGTCATGTAGTCGCCCGGGTAGGCGGGGTCGGAGGTCACCCGGTAGGAGGCGAGACCATTCTCAACGCTTTCCTCCCGGATCAGCGAAATGCTCTCCTCGTACCGCTTCGTCTCCGCGTCCCCACCCGGAGCGTTCCAACGGAGGAAGGCGCGGCGCATCCCGGACTCCGCCTTGAAGGTCACGGAGACGCGCCACTCGGAGGCGCCCTCGTACGTCCGCTGCTCGCCGTCGCTCTCCCGGAGGGACCAGGAGCGGAGGGTCCTGCCCTCAGCATCCGTCACGGAGACGACCAGCGTCCCGTCCTGGGGACGGAGGCCGTAGCGAAAGCGGACCGTCAGCGTCATGTTCTCGCCCGCGACGGGTTCGTCGGGGTAGGACCGGAACTCGATCAGCCCGACGTCCCCGGAACTCGTCACCCCCGCCTCCGCAGCACAGGGGAAAAGGCAAAACGCCGCCAGGGCCGCCAAAAGCAGCCCCACCCCTCCGAAAGCCCTCAACGGTCCGCACACAAATTTCCTCATCAAATCAACATGCTCCTTTCAATATATATTGATGCTCGATATTTTATGATGCTCTTACGCTCCCCATTGCCGTTGCACCACCCCTCGGCGGAGCGTTTCAACGCGCTCAGTTGCCGATGTGCAGCAGGTTGTCCAGCAGTTGCTCCGTGATCTGGTCCTTCGTGGACCGATCCTCCGGGCTCCCGCCGCCGGGGCCGGTGGGGAACTTCAGGTTCAGACGGAACTGGGTGTCATCCCTCTGCTTCTGCTGGTTTCCGTTGAGGGAGTCCAGCGGAAGGTAGTCCTGCAGGGGCTTGTCGATCTTCAGGTTCAACAGGCGCAGCTCCTGCCAACTGTTGGACAGGGTGAAGGATACGTCCTGGAAGTCCCGGCCCCGCAGCCCGATGGCGCGGCCCAGCGTGTCGCGCACCAGGCCCCCGGACAGCCCGCCCGTCATGTACTGAAACACGCCCTTCAGGGCCCCAAGGATCTGGTCCAGCAGCTTGAGGTCGAAGCGCCCTTTGCAGACCAGCTTCAGCCCCTTGCCGGGGATGCCCAGGGAGCCGTTGACGGAGAAATAACGGTAGAGCGGCTCCTCCGGCCCCGCCGTGGCCTGGGACCCCGGGTTCAGGAAGAGGTCCGACCCGTCCCAGAAGAAGGTCCCCCGGACGTGCTCAAAGCTGATGCGCTTCGTGGGGGAGATCGCGTCGATGAGCTCCATCCCCCGCAGACAGCCGCTGGAGGTGATGAAGCGCCCCGCGGCAAAGCTCGTGGCCAGGAAGCCGAAGTTCCCCTTCAGGTCCGCCTCCAGGTCCGCGCTGCCCACCAGCTCTCCCTCCGTCAGGAACGGCGCGGTGAGACGACCCAGGTCCACGTCCCGCGCGGTCAGCCGGCCCTTCCATCGGGAGCCCTTCAGGTCCGCCTCGACGCTCAGTCGGACGACACCCCCCGCCAGGTCGGCGCTGCCCTCCTTCATGAGGACCTTCCCCCTCCCCGTCAGGACCGTCATCGGGAGGGAGACGTTCGCGACGTCCACACTGCCCACGGCGGTGAGCTTCTTCGAGGCGACCGTCACCTCGATGGGCCCGTCCCCCGGCGCCGTGCCCCTGACGCTCACCGTCGCCGCGCCGGAGACCATGCCCACGGCCTGAGGGGCCACCTCCGCCGCCAGGACCCCCAGGTCCATCGGCGCCGTCCGCACCGTCCAGGCCCACGCCTTGCCCGCCCGCTTCAGGACGCCTTCCATGGAGAGCTTAAAACTCCCCTTCCGCCCGCTGGCCGTCAGGGCGTACCGGCCGGCCGATGGGGACGTGAGGGTGAGGGACGCAGCGTCGATCACCACCTGGTTGACGGAGACGGGGGAGTCCACCCGCAGCGTCAGGGCGGGCCGCGCCAGGGTCCCCTTCAGGGCCAGAGAGCCGTCCAGGGAGCCGCCCAGGGGGGCAGCCTCCAGGAAGCGCTCGGCCAGCGGCCGCAGCGCCAGCCCCTTGACGCTCATCGAAACGTCCAGGACGCTGTCCGCCAGACGCTTCTTCCCCGCCGTGACCCGGCCGCTGCCCGAAATCAGGGCCGACCCCACCCTGGCTTCCAGCTTTCGAATGGAGACCTGGGCCGCGTTTCCGCCCGCCGCGAGCGTCACCGTCGGGACCTCGACCCCCCAGGCCCGCACCCCCTCCGCCTGGAGGCTCGCCTGCAGGGAGGCCGTCGAGAGCTCGCCCTTCACGCTGAGGTGGCCTCGCACCGTCCCCGCCACCGGGACGGAGGGCGCGAGGTCCTTCACCAGGCGGGCCAGGTCCAGCGCCGGGACGGAGGCCGAGAGGTCCAGACGCGGGGAGCCCGGCGCGAAGGTCACATCGCCCCGCAGGGACACGACGCCCCCCGCCAGGCTCACCCGCGTCTCGGGCAGGGAGAGGCGGCCCGCCGCGTAGGTGGCCGAGACGTCCAGGTTCCCCAGGGGGACGTTCGCCGCCCGGTTGTTCCGCCCCCTCAGGCGCACCGTCGCGCGGGGGTCCTCAAAGCCCCCCTCGACCTCCGCCTCCAGGTCGCAGAGGCCTCGAAGCTGCCCCGCCAGTTGGGGGAAGGTTCGGGGGTCCAAGTCTCGGAGGCTGGCCTGGAAGGACAGGGTCCGATCCCCCAGGTCCGCCGCGCCCGACGCGGAGAGGGAGGCGGAGCCCAGCCGCGCCGTCAGGGAGTCCAGGCTCGCCCGTCCCCTTCGCCAGCGGAGGTCCGCCTGAAGGCCCGACAGATTGAGGCCCGCCGCGGAGAGCTTCTCCGACGCGACCCGGCCGGAGACGGAGAGGTCCTCCGCCACCCTGAGGGTGACGGTGGCCCGGCCCGAAAGCCGGTGCTCCGCCAGCGCCGGCAGCACGGCGGCGGCGCTGGACAGGTCGGCGTTCACCACGGAGAGGATCAGCCGGGGCAGGAGCTTTCCGTCCTTCTCCGCCACCTCGCCGCGCCCGAAGAGCTTGCCGCCGAACACCTCCCCGCCACAGGAGACCCTGGGGGCCTCCCCAGCCCCCAGGCGGGCGTCCAGGGTCAGCCCCTTCACCAGGCGCTGCCCCCCTGCGGAGACCTCCGGGAGGCGCGCCGCGAGGCGCCCCTCCCACCTCTCCAGGTCCCCGGAGAGGTCGAAGCTCACCAGCCCCCCCTCGCCTTCCAGCCCCGCGCCCGGGGCTGCAATGCGCCCGATCTCCCTCAGGGAGAGGTTTTGCGCTTCGCCACGGGCCGCGACGCGCAGCGCTTCCATCCCGCGGCTCAGGTCCGCCGAGGCCTCCAGCCGGATGGAGGACGCCGCCGTCCGGAGCTCGCCCCCCGCCACCGACAGGACCCCACCGGCCCAGCGCCAGGGCACCCGCAGGGAGAGGGGAACGTCCGCCACCGCGCCCTTCCGGAGGGTGAGCACCCCCTCGGCCCTCACGTCCCCGGAGTCCGCACGGACCTGAAGCCGTCCGTGCAGGAGGCCGGAGGCCCGCGGGGTTCCATCGGGAGCCAGGGCCATGAGGGGCGCCAGCGGCAGCGCCGACAGGTCCGCCCTGAGGTCCAGCGCAGGCAGAATCCGGCCCTGAAGCGCCCCACGCCCCCCGCCGACGCGGAGGTCGGAGGAGAGGACCTCGAGGGGCTGAAAGCTCAGCCTCCCCTTCAGCGCGATCGGCAGGTCCTCCGCCGGGGTTTCCGCCCGCGGCCTGAGGTGGGCGGAGAGGGCCAGGTCCCCCTCCTCCGTCAGCGTCAGCTCGGAGAGGTCGAGAGTTCCCTGAGAAAGGATCAGGTGCAGGTCCCGCAGGGAGGCCCTCAGGGGGTACACGGCGGGGCTGGCCCCCTCCGCACCGCCTGCGAAACGTCCAGCCAGCTCTTGAATCCTCTCCACGTCGGCGCTTAGTCCCTGAACCTCAAGGGATCGGACCCAGGGGGTCCCCCGAAGGGTCAGCCCCCAATCCAGGCTGACGGCGGCCCGGTCCAGCGTCAGGTACGTCGCGTCCCCCGACGCCAGGACAAGGCCCTGCACCTCATAACCCTGGAACAGGGACCCCTCCACCCCCTCCAGCCTCAGGGCCGGCGTCATGGCGCCGCCGATCCATCGAGCCAGGGGTAGCACGAGCCAGGAGCCCGTGGGCAGCCAGAAGAGCGTCGCGGCCGTTGCCGCAACCAAAAGGAGCAGGGCCAACAGGCCCTTCAAGAACTTTGTCAAATGGAAAGACCTCGCTTCGTTCCTCATCAATTCCCACAACCGCAAAACAGCGAACGGACGCCGGGGCCACCTCTCCCCCGCGTCCCTGGACGCGATTATAAAGGAAACGGGGGGAAAAATCCTGGAGGCTTTTCCTCAATCTTACGGCCCCTCAAAAAACGCGCAGGAAGCCTGAGCCCTTCGACCTGCGGTCTGTGGGCTTCGAGGCTCCAATGCCGAAAGTGGGGCAAAAAATGAACCTTTGGTCCGTGTGGATGGAATTGTGGACAAGTGGACAACCCGGTGGATATTTTTCCGCGATGCGTTACGACATCGCCGTTCCGACCCGCAATGTGGATAAGTGGACGGTGTGGAAGAAGCGACGCCGGGGAAAAAATCAAGTCTTGACTTTTTTCGATTTTGACCTCAGCGTCCATTCCTCCATTCTCGCGAAAAGCACAAAAGGATTTCTACAAAATCGCAAAGTATGGTATAAATAGCCCCGTGCGCGCCGGAGAGCCAAGGTCCCGGAGCGCACACGACCGAACCCTTAAGGAGAAGTGCCCGTGAAAAAGACGCAGAAAAACCAGGCCCCATCAGACGTGCGGAGAATCCAGGGCGGCGCGGGGGCCCGCCGCATCTTCAGCGACGTGGAGCGCCGCTACATCGCGCCGGAGGCCCTGGCCCTGGCCTCGTCGCTCCTGGAGTCCTGGGCCGTCCCCATGGAAACGATGGAGAAGGCCCTCATACAGGCCCTCGTCCTGGGGATGGCCAGCAACTCCGCCACCGACGCCTCCACCCTTCAGAACCTGGTGGACGCCGTGTCGCTGGACCCCACCTTCAGTATCCCGCTCCTGCTGGCGCCCTCCCAGTCCCAGCCGAGCTGGGTGTGCTGATGAGCCCCGCCAAGAAAGCGGCGGCCAAAAAGCGTACGGCCCAGGGGCCGGAGGCCGCCACGGAAAAGGCACCCACGACCGCAGCAAAGGCGCCGGCCGCAAAGCGCGCGGCCAGGAAGCCAAAGGCTGTCGCAGAGAAGGCACCCGCGACGAAAGAGCCGGCCGCGAAGCCTGCGGCCAAGCGAACGAAGGCCGCCACGAAAAAGGCACCCGCGGCCGCAGCAAAGGCGCCGGCCAGGGCGTCCCGCAGGCGCACCGGCCCCCTCAGCGCCGAGGGGCGGACGCTGATCATCGTGGAGTCCCCGGAGAAGGCCCAGACCATCAATGGCTTCCTGGGGAAGGACTACCTCGTCCGGTCCAGCAAGGGGCACATCCGGGACCTGCCCCGCAGCCGCATGGCCATCGACATCGAGCACGACTTCAAGCCGGAGTACATCCTGGTCAAGGGCAAGGCCGCCCTGAAGAACGAGCTCCTGGCTCTGGCCCGGAGCGCCGCGAACGTCCTCCTGGCCTCGGACCCGGACCGCGAGGGGGAGGCCATCGCCTGGCACCTGGCGGAGGTGCTGGGGGTGGACCTGGCCAGCCGGTGCCGCGTGCGCTTCTACGAGATCACGGCCAACGCCGTGCGGAGCGCGGTGCAGGCGCCGGACTTCATCGACCAGAACCGGGTGGACGCCCAGCAGGCCCGCCGCGTCCTCGACCGGCTGGTGGGGTACACGCTGAGCCCCCTCCTCTGGAAGAAGATCCGCTACGGCCTCTCCGCGGGGCGCGTGCAGTCCGTGGCGCTGAACCTGATCTGCCAGCGGGAGCGCGAGATCCAGAAGTTCGTCCCGGACCCCTACTGGGTGGTGACGGTGCGGGCCTCCGCGCCGGGGGACCGCCTCTACGAGCTGAGGGCGGACCGGCTGGACGGGAAGTCCCTGATGAAGGGGACGCTGCCGCTCCTGATCAAGGACGAGGCCACGGCGGACGATATCCTGGAGGAGGTGCGGAACCACCCCCTGACCGTTTCGGAGTTCCGCCTGCGCGAGAGCCCCAGGGCGGCGCCGGCCCCCTTCCGCACCAGCACCCTGCAGCAGGAGGCCTCGCGGCGCCTCGGCATGGTGCCGCGGCGCACGATGCGCGTGGCCCAGGAGCTCTACGAGGGCCTGAACGTCCCCGGCCGCGGCAGCGTGGGCCTCATCACCTACATGCGCACGGACAGCCTGAGGCTCTCCGAGGAGGCTTTGGGGCTCTGCCGGGACTTCATCGAGCGGACCTACGGCGCCGAGCGGCTGCCGAAGGCCCCCAACGTCTACGCGGCGCCGGGCCGCAGCCAGGACGCGCACGAGGCGATCCGCCCGACGGACGTGACCCTCACGCCGGAGGCCGTCCGGGACGCGATGTCGCCCGAGCAGTTCCGCCTCTACGACATGATCTGGCGCCGGTTCACGGCGTGCCAGATGGCGCCCGCCGTCACGGCGAAGGCCACGCTGCGGGCGGAGGCCGGCCGCGTCGGCCTGAAGCAGGAGGGCGAGAGCCTGGTCTTCGACGGATGGAGCGCGGTGTGGCCCCTGGACCTGAAGGGGGAGCGGCTGGAGCCTGTCGAGGCGGGGACGGTCCTGACCCCCACCGACATGACGAAGGAGCAGCGCTTCACGCGCCCGCCGGCCCGCTACTCGGAGGCCAGCCTAATCAAGACGCTGGAGGAAAACGGGGTGGGGCGCCCCTCCACCTACGCCACGATCTCCGGCACGCTCGACGTGCGCGGCTACGTGGAGAAGAACGAGGAGAAGCGCTTCTGCCCCACCGCCCTGGGGATGACGGTGGACGAGTTCCTGATGCGCTACTTCGACCGCAAGGACCTGTCCTCCATCGTGGACGCGGGCTTCACCGCCCAGATGGAGCGGGAGCTGGACGAGGTGGAGGAAACCCGCCGCCGCTGGCTGGACGTGGTGCGGGAGTTCTGGACCGAGTTCTCGCGAACGGTGGAGGAGGCCCAGAGCGCGGAGCGCGTGCCCCTTCCGGAGCCGGAGCCCATCGGTGAGGACTGCCCCGAGTGCGGGAAGCCTCTGGTGAAGAAGCGCGGGCGCTTCGGGGAGTTCATCGCCTGCACCGGCTACCCGGAGTGCCGCTACACCCGCGCCATCCTGAAGACCATCGGCGTGCCGTGCCCCAAGTGCGGCTCGGAGCAGGGCGGCACGGTGGTGAAGCGGCGCAGCCGGACCGGCAGGACCTTCTACGGCTGCTCCCGATACCCCGACTGCGACTACACCTCCTGGAACCAACCGACGGGCGACCGGTGCCCGGAGTGCGGGGCGGACCTCTACCGGCGCGGACGGACCCGCTTCTGCACCCAGTGCGGCTACAAGGCCGCGGACGACGCGCCCTCCGACGAGTGACGGGACGAAGCCAAGAGATGGACGAAAAGGTCGGAGGGCTCATGGACATGCCGTTCACCGTCGTCGGCGGCGGGCTTGCGGGATGCGAGGCGGCGTGGCAACTGGCCCGGCGCGGCCTGCCCGTGCACCTGTTCGAGATGCGGCCCCTGGCCACGACGCCGGCCCACAGCACGGACCGGCTGGCGGAGGTGGTGTGCAGCAACTCCTTCGGGGCGGACCGGGGACGCGAGCGCCCCTCCGCGGGGGGCATCCTGAAGGACGAGCTGGCCCTGGGCGGCTCCCTGATCCTGGAGTGCGCCGAGGCCTGCCGCGTGCCCGCGGGCGGCGCGCTGGCCGTGGACCGGGAACGCTTCTCGGCCCTGGTCACGGAACGGATCACCGCCCGCCCGGAGGTCCAACTGATCCGCCAGGAGGTCACGTCCCTGCCGGAGGGCCCGGCGATCCTCGCCACGGGCCCCCTCACCTCCGCCCCCCTGGCGGACGCCCTGGCCGCGGCACTGGGCCGCGGGTACGTGGCCTTCTTCGACGCGGCGGCCCCCATCGTCACCCGCGACTCCATCGACATGGAGAGGGCCTACGTCGCGGGACGGTGGGGCGGGAGCGGGGACTACATCAACTGCCCCATGACGCGGGAGGAGTACCTGGCCTTTCACGACGCGCTGGTCCACGCGGAGCGCGCGCTGCCCCACGACTTCGAGCGGGGGATGTACTTCGAGGGCTGCATCCCCATCGAGGCCCTGGCGGAGCGGGGCACGGACACCCTGCGCTTCGGCCCCCTCCGCCCGGTGGGGCTGGAGGACCCCCGGCCGGGACACGGCGGCCGCGCCTGGGCCGTCGTGCAGCTGCGGCAGGACGACGCCGCGGGGACGCTCTTCAACCTCGTGGGCTTTCAGACCGGGCTGAAGTGGGGAGAGCAGCGGCGCGTGTTCTCCATGATCCCCGGCCTCGAGCGCGCCGAGTTCGTGCGCCTGGGGGTGATGCACCGCAACACCTCCGTCTGTGCGCCCGCCGTGCTGGACCCGTGGCTGCGCCCCGCGCCCACGGGGCGAGGGGACCTGTTCCTGGCGGGACAGATCACGGGGGTTGAAGGGTACATGGAGAGCACGGCCATGGGGCTCGCGGCCGGCCTCCACGCCGCCTGTCTGGCGACGGGCCGCCCCCTGCCCGTCTGGCCCGACGAAACGGTCGTCGGGTCCCTGATGCGCTACCTTCGAACCGCGGACCCAGAGCGCTTTCAGCCCATGAACGCCAACCTGGGCATCCTCCCTCCGCTGGAGAGCCGGATACGGGACAAAAAGCTCCGCGCGGCGGCCTACCGCGACCGCGCCCTGGCCGCCGCCGAGGGCTTCTGGCGGGCTCAGGGCGTCCCCGCGCCTTGACGTCAGCACGGCGAATCAATAAAATAGTGCCATCTTCAGCTTAAGGAGGTCGTGTTATGAAAAGGATTTGCGTTATTCTGGCCGCCCTGCTGGCCGCGACGCTGGCCGCGTGCCCCGCATCGGCTGAGTTCGTGCGCAGGGTCGTGCCCCTGGAGCGAGAGGGCGTCAAGCTCTTCCTGGAGTCCCTCGAAAGCGGGGACGCGAGCGTCCCCCGGAAGCCGCTGCTCCTGGTCCATGGACTGACCTACTCCTCCCACGAGTTCGACGTGGACTATCAGGACTACAGCCTCGCCCGCTTCTTCGCGGAGAAAGGCTACGCGGTGTGGCGCCTGGACATCGCGGGCTACGGCTCGTCCCAGGCCGTTGAGGACGGCTTCCTGCCAAACTCGGACTACGCGGCGGAGGACATCGCGGCCGCGGCGGGCGTCATCCTGAAGGAAAGCGGAAGCGCAAAGCTGGACGTGCTGGGCTGGAGCTGGGGCACCGTCACCAGCGGGCGCTTTGCCGCAAAGTACCCGGACCTGGTGCGCAGGCTCGTGCTCTACGCCCCCATCGTGGCCGGCCTGGGGGCCGTCGAGGTGACGAAGCCCTTCAACCACAACACCTGGGCCCACGCGGCGGGCGATTTTCAGACGCGCCAGGACCAGAGCATCGACTACGACATCGTGGAGCGCGCCGTGGCGGACACGTTTCTGTCCAACTGCTGGCGCTACGACGGGGACTCGAGCCCCAACGGCGGGCGCCGGGACCTCTTGGTGTCGGACGACGTGCGCCTGATCCCCACCGCACAGATCAAGGCGCCGACGCTGATCATTGCCGGATCAGTGGACCCCTACGTTTCCCCGGAGCTCTGCCGGGAGGCCTTTGAAACCCTGCCGAACAAGGGTTCAAAGCTGGAGATCGTTGAGGGCGCCGCCCACGCCATGATGATGGAAAAGCCTTGGTACCAAACCTTCCGGGAGAAGGTGCTGGACTTCCTCAAAGAGCAGGACTGACCTCGGACGGAGGGGACGGCGAAGGGCGCGGCAGTCGAGGTCGGACTGCCGCGCCCTTTTTTGTGCCCGGCCCCTAGCGGAACGACACGACGGTCACGCCGAAGCCGCCCTCCCCCTCGCCCCCGAGGCGAAAGTCCTTGACGTACTTCAGCCGGGCGCAGAGCGCGTGGACCTCCCGGCGCAGGATGCCCTCGCCCCGCCCGTGGATGACCGTGACGCTCGTGTGGTTGGCGCGGTAGGCGCGGTCCAGGTAGCTCTCCACCAAGGGCATGGCCGTCCCCACGTCCATGCCCCGCACCATGATGGAGCTGGGGACCGTTTCCGCCCTGGACATGGCCTCGGCGTTGGGAGGCGGCACGGCGACCTTGGCCTTTTTCTCCGTCGGGGCCAGCTGCTCCAGGGGGACCTCCACGCGCATGGGGCCCGCCATCAGCGCCGCGCGGCCGTTCTTCACGGACTCCACCACGCCCACGATGCCGCTGCCGGCCACCTGCACCGTGACGCCCGGCTCCACGACAAAGGTGGCGGGGCGGCTCGCGATCTCCCGCTCCACGCGCCTGCTGCGGCGCCGATCGATGCCGCTCCGTATCCTCCGAATCTCCTGCCGGCGGCCCTCCAGCCCCTGACTCGCACTCATCTTCACCGTCTCCTCCAGGTCGCGGATCATGCCCTTCGACGCCGCCTCCGCCCGGCTGAGCAGCTGCTCCGCCCGACGGTCCGCCGCCTCCATGATGCTGTCCCGCTGGCCGTCGATCTCCCGCACCCGGTCCTGATAGGCCTGCCGCAGGCGCTCCGTCTCCTGAACGGTCGCCTGGAAGCTCCGCTCCGCCTGGTCCAGCGCCGCTCGCCGCTCCACCAGCTCCCCCATCAGCTCCTCCGCCGAAACCTCGTGGGTGGCCAGCTCCCCCTGAGCCAGCTTCAGGACCTCCTCCGGCATCCCGTAGCGCCGGGCGATGGCCAGGGCATTGCTCTTTCCGGGGACGCCCATGAGGAGCCGGTAGGTTGGGGCCAGGCGCTCCGCGTCGAACTCCATGCTGGCCGTCTCCACTCCGGGCGTCGTCAGGGCATACTGCTTGATGGGGTTGTGGTGCGTGGTGGCCAGGGTCGTGCAGCCGCGGCCCCGCAGGGTCTCCAGGATGGCCGTCCCCAGGGCCGCCCCCTCCTGGGGGTCCGTCCCCGCCCCCAGCTCGTCCAGCAGCACCACGGACTGGCGCGTGGCGTCCCGCAGGATGCCCACGATCTTCCTCAGATGCGCGCTGAAGGTGGAGAGGTTCTGCTCGATGCTCTGCTCGTCGCCGATGTCGGCGAAGAGGGCGTCGAAGCTGCCGATCCGGGTGCCGTCCCGGGCGGGCACCGGCAGGCCGCACCAGGCCATCAGCAGGAGCACTCCCACGGTCTTGAGGACCACCGTCTTGCCCCCCGTGTTGGGCCCGGTCACCACCAGGGTGGAGAACCCCTCGTCCTCCCCGCAGGACACGTCCACGGGAACGGCCGCGTCCTTCAGCATGGGATGCCGCGCCCCCACCAGGTGAAGGCCGCGCTTCCGGCTCAGCGCCGGGACGATCCAGCCCCGCCCACGCACCAGCCCGTCGCAGGCCGTCATCAGGTCGAGCTCCCCCAGCACGCGCTCCGCCGCGTCCAGGGCTCCCGCGCGGGCCAGGACCTTCCGCGTCAGGTCCAGCAGGATCAGCTGCTCCTCGTCGCGCTCGTCGTGGGTCCGCATCAAGAGGCCGTTGTTGATGGAGGAGAGCATCCGGGGCTCCATGTAGACGGAATTTCCGGAGCTGGAACGCTCCACGGCAAGGCCGGGGAAGCGGTTGACGTACTCCTGCCGCACCAGGAGCAGGAAGCGCCCATCCCGCCAGGCCAACGTCCGCTCCTGGAGCATGTTCAGGACGTTGGGGTCGTTCAGCAGCCGCTCCGCCGTGCGCCGCCCGGACCGCTTCAGAGATTCAAGCGCCTCCCGAATCTGAGCCAGCTTCGGGCTGGCCCGGTCCGCCAGGCGCCCCGTGTCCTCCACCACGGAGAGGGCCTCGATCTCCGGGGCAAAGTCCCTCAACCTCCGGCGCAGCGCCTCGAGGGCGGGACGCGGGACGTCCGCCAGGCCGTCCCGCACGCGCTTCGCCGCGCCCATCAGGGCGCGCACCATCAGGAGCTCGCCCCCCGACAGGATGCCGCTGCGCCGGGCCCCCTCGAAGAGGGGGGTGACGGCGGGCAGGTCCGCGCTCCACTGAGGGGCCCCCTGGGCGTCCAGCAGGTCCTGCCACTCCCTCAACAGGTCCGCGCGACGGCTGAGGCGGGCGAAGTCCTCCGCAGGGGCCAGCCGATCGAGGGCCAGGGCTCCCAGCTCTCCCCCCAGGCGTTCCCGCAGGGGCGACAGGGCCTTGCGGAACTCCAGGAGCTCCAGGACGGAGGGCTCCGCGTGCATCAGTGGCTCACGTCCGGCGAGGCGGGCACGGCCAGCACGTCCTCCGACCGGACCACCCCCTCGTCCTGTGAGGCTGATGCGGGGAGAGCCAGGGCGGCGGTTCCGACGGATAGGGCCCCGGACCGCAGCTTCTCCAGGTCCAGCAGTCCCTGCCCCTCGAGGAAGCGCACCGCAGGCGGCCAGGCTATGGCCGCCGCGCGCATGGCGCGGCTCTCCGCCATCCAGTCGGTGGGGACGACGGCGGAGAACATCGTCAGCAGGCCGTAGACGAAGATCAGGACGCAGAAGGTCTTGACCGCGCCCATGGCGAGCCCCAGCACGTGGTCCGGCAGCGACAGGTTGGCCGCCGCGATCAGCATGGAGAAGAGCTCCGCCAGGGCGGCGAAGAGGATGGACATCGCAAAGAAGATGGCGACGGCGCAGCCCAGCCCCGTCAGCCGAAGGTCCCAGGAGGGGAAGTGCCTCAGCACGAACTCCGCGGCAGGCCCCGCCAGGGTCCAGGCGGCCACCGCGCTGACGACGGAACCCACAAGGCTCAGGACCTCACCAAAGAAGCCACGCAGCGCCCCTCGCACCAAAAAGAAGGCCAGGAGGCACGCAGCCAACACGTCAACGATCAAAGCAATACTCATGGAAATTTCTCTCCTTAAGTTGTTGATATACGCCCAATTGGGGCGGCCGTCACGCCTCACCCGGCGCGCCGGCGTACTCCACCCGATTGCGTCCGTTCTTCTTGGCGGAGTAGAGCGCGTTGTCCGCACGCTCCACCAGGGTTTCCGGCGTGTCCTCCCGGGTCAGCTCGGACACCCCCAGGGAGATCGTCACCTGCTTCCCCTCCCCGAGGCTGCGGGAACGGACCTCGCAGGAGCTGCGGATGCGCTCGGCGATGGCAACGGCGGTCATCATGGGCGCGCCGTCCAGGACGGCGCAGAACTCTTCCCCGCCGTAGCGCGCGGCGATGTCGCACTCCCGGAGGGAACCCTTCAGAATCTCCGCTATCAGGATCAGCGCGCCGTCCCCCTCCTGATGGCCCCAGGTGTCGTTGAAAACCTTGAAGTGGTCGATGTCCATCATGATGAAGGACAGGGGACGGTTTCTGGAGCGGACGCTCGCGATGCGCTCGGCCAGCGAGTACTTCAGAAATGCGTGGTTGTACAGGCCCGTCATGGCGTCCCGCTGGCTGAGCTCCCGGTAATAGCTGCTCTGGGCCTGAAGCCGGGTGTAGTCGTGGAAGCGCGTCCGCGTCTCATAGAGCGGGATGCAGGTGACGCCCAACAGCAGGATCAGGAAGAGGCCCATGCTGACCATGCCCATGAAGAAGGCCCCGCCGAGGGACAGGAAGGTATAACAGAAGAGCCCCACGAAGGACAGGGCAAAGGCGAGGTTGACGGCGAAGAAGGTCAGCAGGTAGAAGTCCCGCCGTCCCATGCGGTACAGGTGGAACGCCAGGTTCAGGAAGCCCGCGACGTTGACCAAGAAGGCCAGAAGGATCGCCGTCACGAGCAGGCCCGGACGGTTCGTCTGGCTCAGCAGCGTCACGGAGAGGCCCAGCAGGACCTGCGCCCACGTCATGGGGCTGCCTCCCCGGGTGCGCTCCCCTCCAAGGGAGTAGAACACCGCGTGGTTGAGTGTGGACCAGACGACGTTCAGGACGCCGTAGAAAAGCCAGGTGAGGAAGTAGATCAGGCGCATCGGCAGGTCGAAGTAGAGGCTGGGATAGCGGTTGAAGAACAAAATGAAGAAGAAGAACGCGACCTGCCCAACGATGGCGCTGCGGTAGAACGGGCTGCCCGTGGAGAGGTAGAACAGGAGGTAGGCCAGGATGAAGCCCAGAAGGGAGCAGATAAAGAGGGTGTGGAACGAGAAGGCCTCCATCTGTCGCGCAATGAACTGGTCCTGGTCCAGGATGTGCAGGTAGGCGCTCAGCGGCAGGGTGTTCAGGATTCGCAGGTAGACGTGGCGGCCCGGCCGCGCGTCAAAGAAACAGGGCATGAGGAAGACCGGGTGCGGGTTACGGATCGCGCCGTTCCCCTCGAGGGGCCTGCCGCTCCAGGAGGCCCAGAGCATAAGGCGGTCGGAGTTCACGGGGTCCGGCACGAAACACTCCACCCGCGTGACCTGGGTGGTGGACAGCAGGGCCACCTGGCTGCGACGCAAAAATGGACACCCACTGTCATGGACGAACTGCGCGACGGGAATCCGAAACCAACGCTCTCCATTGAACGACGCCATCTGCATCACGCCGTTCCTCATGGGGACGAAAGCCTCCGACCTCAGGGCCTCGACCCGGCGCGCCCTTTCCTCCGCCGTTTCCCCGTCAAGGGCCGGCAGCCCGGCGGACGCGGGAAGCTCCTCGATCGCCGCAAGGCGATACTGCCCCCAGTTCTCGCCCGCCCGGTACGCCATGCACATCACGGCCAAAAGGAAGACGACTACTAGAAGGAAACCCAACCACCATCGCAGCCTCTTCAATTTATCCCTGTCCTTTCCGTGCCCTCTCGGCCCACCAGGCCGCTATTCGCATCCCAAACACATCAAAAGAAGCTCAAACGGGCAGATCGTGCAGGACAGCCGTGCAGAGGCCTCCGCCACAGATGAACCATAAGTAACAATGATACTTCCCCCCCACAGAAATTTAAAGGGCCGGTCGATGGGCCATTCCCCGCGAAAAAGAATTCTAAACCACTATAAATGCTTAATTTACGCCGTTTCTTTTTCATCCGATGGGCACAAAATAAGGCCGTTCAACCCATAAAACAATATCCTTTATTCTTGCCAATTCAGGAGCTTGAGGCACCTAACCAGTGAGCTTACCGCACGATGCCTATGAGCCCTTCGACTCATATCTCCGAACGATTCCACCCACCCTTCGCCTGCAGCCCCTTCGTCCGACGGCGGGGCGGGGGGACGAACGCCGGCGTTTTCCTGAAAGCGCGGCCAAAACCCCGTGCAAACCCCTCACGAAAATGCTAGAATAATGCCGTCAGTTTTAATGAAGTTCGGTCAAGTTTAATCGTTTATCTTTAAGGAGGCGTTTTGTAGTGAAGAAATTTGCGGCGGCGTTGGCGTGTCTTTGTGCTCTGCTCTGTGGAAGCTGTGCCTTTGGCGAGGATAAGCCCCTGGTCGTGGGCTTCGCCCAGATCGGGGCGGAGAGCGGCTGGCGCACGGCGGAGACCGACTCCGTGCTCTCCGCAGCCAAAGAGCTGGGGATCGATCTCAAGTTCAGCGACGCTCAGCAGAAGCAGGAAAACCAGATCAAGGCCATCCGTTCCTTCATCGCTCAGGGCGTGGACGGAATCCTCCTGGCTCCCGTCGTCGAGACCGGCTGGGAGCCCGTCCTGAACGAGGCGAAGAAGGCCGGCATCCCCGTGATCCTCTTGGACCGCGGCATCGTCACGGACGACGACTCCCTTTACGTCTGCAAGATCACGTCGGACTTCGTCTTCGAGGGACGGGAGGCCGCCAAGTGGGTCGCCAAAGAATTGAACGGAAAGGGCAACGTGGTCCAGCTTCAGGGGACCCCCGGCGCCTCCGCCGCCCTGGAGCGGCAGAAGGGGTTCGAGGAGGAGCTCGCCCAGCACCCCGACATCAAGATCCTGGAGTCCCAGACCGGCGACTTCACGATGGAGCTCGGAAAGCAGGTCATGGAGGCGTTTCTGAAGAAGTACGGGAAGGACATTCAGGTGGTCTACGCCCACAACGACGACATGGGGCTGGGTGCCGTTCAGGCGATCCGCGAGGCTGGATTCAAGCCCGGAACGGACATCAAGGTCATCACGATCGACGCGACCAAACACGCCTTCCAGGCGATGGTTGATGGGGACATCAACGCGGTCGTGGAGTGCAACCCGCTGCTTGGCCCCCTGGCCTTCGAGACCCTGAAGAAGGCCATCGCCGGCGAGACGCTGGAGAAGTGGATCGTCCAGAAGGACGAGCTGTTCGAGATGTCCCAGGCCGCGGAGCTGATCGGGCTTCGCAAGTACTAGGTCAAGTACTGGGCTTTAATGGTGGAGCCTCCCGACCCCCTTTCGAGGACGTGTCGGAGAGGGATATTTTTTGGGGCAGGTGATCTTGAGTGGTATCGGAAGGAACCGTCCTGCTGGAGGCATCGAACGTTTCTCTCTCCTTCCCCGGAGTGAAGGCCCTCGACCACGTCGACTTCACGCTCCGGCGGGGGGAGGTCCACGCCCTCATGGGGCAGAACGGGGCTGGAAAATCGACCCTGATCAAGGTCCTCTCCGGCGTCTGTCGTCGCGATGAGGGGTCCCTGCGCTTCAAGGGGCGTGAGGTTTCCTTCGGGACGCCCCTCGACGCGCAGAGGGCCGGCATCGCGACGGTGCATCAGGAGGTCAACCTGATCCCCACGCTCTCCGTGGCCGAGAACCTCTTTCTCGGCGCGTTCCCCAGGCGGGGGCTCCACCGGATCGACTGGGCCAGGATGTTTCGGGAGTCGGAGGAGCTCCTGGCCCGGCTGAACCTTCGGATCGACGTGAGCGAACGACTGGAGAGCTACTCCATAGCGGTCTGGCAGCTCGTGGCCATCGCGCGCGCCCTCCGGATGTCCTCGGACGTCCTGATCCTCGACGAACCGACGTCGAGCCTCGACGCGGAGGAGACGGCCCTCCTCTTCGACGTGATGCGGGACCTGAAGCAAAAGGGGCTGGGCATCCTCTTCGTCACCCACTTCCTGGAGCAGATGTACGAGGTCGCCGACCGCGTCACGGTGCTGCGCAACGGGTGTCGGGTCGGGGAGTACGAAGTCGCCGACCTGCCCCGCATCGACCTGGTCACGGCCATGGTGGGGCGGCAGGTGGAGGAGGGGACCGGGGCGCGCCGGACCGAAAAGGGTCGGGGCGGGTCCACTCCCTTCCTCGACGTTCGGGGAGCGGGCCGCAGCGGGGCGATCGAGCCGCTGGACCTCTCCATCGGCCGGGGGGAGGTCGTCGGCCTCGCCGGCCTCCTGGGGTCGGGCAGGAGCGAGGCGGCGCGGATGATCTTCGGGGCCGACCCGGCGGACCGCGGGGAGTTCCTCGTGGAGGGACGGCGGGAGAGGATCGCCTCCCCCAGCGAAGCGATCGCCCTGGGGTTCGGCTTCTGCCCGGAGGACCGGAAGGCGGACGGGCTCGTCGGCAAGCTCTCGGTCCGGGAGAACATCATCCTGGTGCTGCAGACAAGCCGCGGCTGGGCCAGGCTCTTGAGGCGCGCCGAACAGGAGCGGATCGCGGACCGATTCATCCGGGCGCTGCAGATCAAGACCCCCGGCGCCGAGCAGGCGGTCGAGAAGCTCTCCGGAGGGAACCAGCAGAAGGTCGTCATCGCCCGCTGGCTGGCCTCCAACCTGCGGTTTCTGATCCTCGACGAGCCGACCCGCGGCATTGACGTCGCGGCGAAGTTCGAGATCCAGAAGCTGATCCTGTCCTTGGCGGACGACGGCCTGGCCGTGCTCTTCATCTCCTCGGAGCTGGACGAAACGGTCCGCTGCTGCGGGCGCGTCGCCGTCCTTCGGGACCGGCGCAAGGTGGAGGAGCTGTCGGGCGCCGACGTCAACCGGGAGAGGATCCTGCAGGCCATCGCCAACGCCTGAGGAAGCGCCTCTTGCCTTGCGGGCAGGCCATTGATTGAAGCTTGAAGGGGGAGTCGTCGTGCTGAAGCCATCGGGGAACCGAACGTCGCGGCCCTACCTGTGGGCCCTGTCGTTCTGGCTCCTGCTCCTGATCTTCAACCTGTTCTTCACGGAGAACTTCTGGGCCATCGAGGTCCGGGACGGGCACCTCTACGGCAGCCTCCTGGACGTCCTGCGCCGGGCGGCGCCCACCGTCCTGCTCTCCATGGGGATGACCCTGGTCATCGCCACCGGAGGCATCGACCTCTCCGTAGGGGCCGTCATCGCCATCGCGGGGTCGGCAGCCGCCCTTTTGGCCCGCGCCCACTGCCCCCTGCTCCTGGTCGTCGCAGCTCCGCTGGCCCTCGCGGCCGTTGCGGGGCTCTGGAACGGGCTCCTCGTGACGCGCCTCGGCATCCAGCCCTTCGTGGCGACGCTGATCCTCATGGTGTCGGGGCGCGGCATCGCCCAGCTGCTCTGCGGTGGGCAGATCGTCCGCTTCTCGTACCCCGCCTTCGAGTTCCTCTCGTCGGGGTTCCTCCTGGGCCTGCCGTTCTCCCTCTACGTGACCGCGCTCCTCTGCATTGGAGCGGGCCTCGCGGCGCGCAGGACGGCCCTCGGACTTTTCGTCGAGGCGATCGGGATCAACCCCTCCGCCAGCCGCTACGCGGGCGTCAACGCCTCGGCGGTCAAGGCCCTCGTCTACGTCCTCTCGGCCCTCTGCGCGGGCGTCGCCGGCCTGCTCCTGACGACGGAGATCCGGGCGGCGGACGCCAACAACGTCGGCCTGAACCTGGAGCTGGACGCGATCCTGGCCACGGTCATCGGGGGGACGCCGATGACCGGCGGACGCTTCTGCCTCCTGGGCTCCATCATCGGAGCGCTGATCATCCAGACCCTGACCACGACGATCCTGGCCCAGGGCGTGCTCCGACCGGCGACGCTGGTGGTGAAAGCGCTGGTCGTCATCCTGATCAGCCTCATGCAGTCGCCTGCGGTGCGCGCCGGCATGGCGCGGATGAGGGCTGCGCTGTGAGGCCCCTCTGCGGACGGAGGCCGGGGCGGATCAGGGCCCGCCACATCCCGTTGCTGGCCACCCTGTCGGTCTTCCTGCTGCTCTTTACGGCGGCCTCCCTGCGGTTCCCCAGCTTCTTCTCCCTGAGGGTGTTCGTGAACCTCCTCATCGATAACGCCTTCCTGGGCGTCATCGCGGTGGGCATGACGTTCGTCATCCTGTCGGGCGGCATCGACCTCTCCGTGGGGTCCGTCGTGGCCTGCACCGGCGTCCTGATGGCCAGGCTCGTGTCCGTCCACGGGCTCAACCCCTTCCTCGTGATGGGGCTCGTCCTCGTCCTCGGCACGGCCTTCGGCGCCCTGATGGGCGTCCTGATCGCCTGCTGCGACCTCCCCCCCTTCATCGTGACCCTGGGCGGCATGTTCTTCCTGCGCGGCGCCGCGCAGATGATCAGCCTGGAGTCCATCCCGCTGAAGTCCCCGTCGCTGACGGCGATGGCCTCCTTCGGCATCCCTCTGACGGAGCGGGTCAACCTGCCCTTCGTGGCGCTCGTCTTCCTGGGGGTCGCCGCGGCCGCCACCTGGGTCGCCCAATCGACGGCCTTTGGCAGGAACGTCTACGCGATAGGGGGCGGCGAGAGCTCGGCCGCCATGATGGGGCTGCCCGTCCGCTCCTGCAAGGTGCAGGTGTACGCCCTGTCCGGCTTCTTCGCCGCGCTGGGGGGAATCCTGTACAGCCTCTACACGTTCTCAGGCTACGCCCTGGCCGGCATCGGGCTAGAGCTCGACGCCATCGCCTCGGTCGTGATCGGGGGCACGCTCCTGTCGGGCGGGATCGGCACCCTCCCCGGCACCATCGTCGGGGTCCTGATCCAGGGGGTGATCCAGTCGTTCATCAGCTTCGAGGGAACCCTCAATTCCTGGTGGACGAAGATCGTGGTGGGGGCGCTCCTCCTCCTGTTCATCCTCCTTCAGACCTGGGTGGTGCGGTCGGCGCGCTTCGCCGTCCCCACAAAGAAAAACCCTCCGGAAGCCAGCCAGTAGGGCGGCCTCCGGAGGGTCGGCTGACGGCCTCAGCTCCTGGGGATCGGGACCGTCCAGCCGAAGGGGTCGGGGCGGCTGCCCCACTGCAGGCCCGTCAGCTCGTCGTAGAGCCTTCGGGAGGTGGGGCCGATCTCCCCCCCGTTGACGACGTAGCTCTTGCCCTCATAGGACAGCTCTCCGATGGGAGAGATCACCGCTGCGGTGCCCGTGCCCCAGGCCTCCTCCAGCGTTCCCTCCTCCGCGGCCCGCGTCAACTCATCGACGCCGATCTTCCGCTCCTCCACCGTCATGCCCCAACTCCGCATCATCTCGATGCAGGACTTTCGCGTGATGCCCGGCAGGATGGACCCGTCGGCCAGGGAGGGGGTGACGACCCGCCCCCCGATCTTGAACATGACGTTCATCGCGCCGACCTCCTCCACGTACTTGCGCTCCACGCCGTCCAGCCACAGCACCTGAGCGTAGCCCTTCTCCATGGCCCGGTCCCCCGCCCGGTTGCTCGCCGCGTAGTTCCCTCCGCACTTCGTGTAGCCCGTGCCGCCCCGCACCGCCCGGACGTCCTCCGTTTCAAGCATGATTCGGACGGGCTTCAGGCCTTCGGGGAAGTAGCTGCCCACCGGCGACAGGATGATGGCGAACGTCGCCCGATGGATGCCGTGCAGCGCCAGCGCAGGGTCCGTCGCAAAGACGAAGGGGCGGATGTAGAGCGACGTTCCGGGGTCCGACGGCACCCAGGACTGATCCGTCCTGACGATCTCCTTGATGGCCTCCACCGTGTCCTCCGGGTTCAGCTGGGGCAGGCCGATGCGCTCGCAGGAACGGTTGAGGCGCAGAGCGTTCTCCATGGGGCGGAACAGCTGCACGGCGCCGTCCGCGCGTCGGTAGGCCTTCAGCCCCTCAAAGACCTCCGCGCCGTAGTGAAAGACGCTGGCCGCAGGCGACAGAACGATGGGGCCGAAGGGGACGATGCGCGGCCCGTGCCACCCCTCCGCGTCGCTGTAGTCCATCAAAAACATGTGGTCCGTAAAGACGCTCCCCCAGCCCAGCTCCTTCGACGGGGGCAGCTTCCCCGGACGCTCGTTCCTCGTAAACGCAATCTTCATCGTCATGACCTCCAGAACCTAAGACAGCCCCCGGCCGCTAACGGATCTCCAGCGCGTGCGCCATGTTCGCGCGCACGTCGTCGCAGCATCCCTTGAACTCCGCCAACTCCTCCGCCGACATGGGGATCTCCACCACCTGCTCCGCGCCCCCTGCGCCCACCACGGCGGGCACGCCAATGAAGATCCCGCTCTCCCCGTACTCGCCCTCGAGGCGCGTCGCGACGGGCAGGATCTGCTTCTCGTCCAGAAGGACGACGCTCGCCATGCGCGCCGCCGTAGAGCTGATGCCGTACTCCGTGCACTGCTTGCCGCTGAACACCACCCAGCCCGCGTCCCGCGCCTCCTTGCGGATCGCCTCGTGATCGAAGCGGAAGCGCTCGTCCGTCTTCTCCCACTCCGTGAGGGGCTTACCGCCAAAGGACACCGCAGACCAGGGCACCATCTGGGACGCGCCGTGCTCTCCCATGACGTAGGCGCAGATGGACTTGTGGTCCACCCCCGTCTGACGCGCCAGGGCGGACCGCAGGCGCGCCGTGTCAAGCCCCGTGCCCGTGCCGAACACGCGACCCCGCGGCAGCCCCGACAACTCCGCGAAGCGCCAGGCCACCACGTCGCAGGGGTTCGTGATGTTGATGACGACCCCGTCAAAGCCGGACTCCATCACCCGATCCACGTAGCCGTTGACGGCCCGGATGGTGAAGTCCATCTCATCCAAACGGGTCTTGTTGCCCGTGGCCAGCAGTTGGATGTGCCCCGCGCTGTTCACCAGCACGTCGCAGTCCTTCAGGTCCGGGAAGTCCCCGGAGCGCACCTCGACGCGGTGCGGCAGGTAGCAGACGGAGTCCATAACGTCCTGAGCTTCGCAGTCCGCCTTCTTTCTCTCCTTGTCCACCAGGATGATCTCGTCCGCAATGCCCTGAACCGCAAGGCTGTAGGCGACGTGCGCTCCAACGTGTCCAATGCCGATGATGCCGACCGTCCTCTTCTTTCTCCGCATACTCGATTCACTCCTTGACTTCTTGTTTCCTTAAAAGCCAACGCCCGTTGACTTTAAGAAAGCTGCCGCACGTCCCCGAACCCATCCGGGGGCGGAGGCACCGATAAGACCATGCCACCGTCCCCGCGTGGGGAACCAGCCGGCGCGTTCAGCGCCTTTCTCTCTCGCTGCGCCCGAGGGTCAGGACCATTCGGAGCAACGCCCCTCCGTTCTTCGCCACGGCCGTCCAGACTGCGGCCGCCAGGAACACGAGCGCCCCCAGGCCCAGCACCATCCTACCGTACTTCCTTGGGTTGTTGTCGAAGTACTGCAACATTCGGTCCGCGTATCCCGCCCGAACGTCCTCCTCCGGGAGGCCGCGCGCAGCGGCCTGCAGCGAAAAATACGTTTCGACGCGCGTCCCCTCGTAGGGCTGGACCAGGACAAAGAACGAAGAGGCCGGCCCCTTCTCCCGCCTGTGGAGGCTCTTGACCAGGACCAGCTTGTCCTCCAGCCGGATCGTGTAGAAATACGACGCACTGTTCTTCTTGTCCCTTGGGAAGTGCACGCCCGTGTCCTCCAGCGCAGCGGTGACGCGCGCGTACCTCGCCTTCGTGGTGTGCAGGACCTTTAGATCGACGATCTCGGGGATGCCGTGGGACGCCACATCCCAACAGATGACCCCGCCCGCAAAGATCACAGCGAGCCCCACGATGAACGAAAAGGCCTGCAAGGCCATCAAGAGCTTCCTGATCACTGAAAACACCCGCCAATCTTCGAAAGATCGCAAAGCCGGTGCCGGAATGCCCTCTCCCTGCGCGCCTTGGCCGACACCCCGACCTCGCCTTAAGCATAATTGATCTATTATACAGCATTTTCGGACCCGTCCCGGCTCCTCGCGCCCCGGTGACACTTCCTTTTGACGGCACTTCCCGATATAATACGTCAAATTCCGGGCGGGCTGCCCGGCGTATCTTTGACGGACGGGAGTTTTTCGATCATGACCAACGAGGACAGAGGGTCCGCGCGGCGCGCTCTCTTCGACACGCTGCCGGTCGTCGCCGGCTACATCGTCCTGGGGACGGGGTTCGGCGTGCTGCTCAGCACGAGGGGCTATGGCGCGCTGTGGGCTCTCGCCATGGGGCTCGTCGTCTACTCCGGCACCATGCAGTTCGTGGACCTCGAGCTGATGGCAGGGGCCGTGTCCCTTCCTACGACGGCCCTCACTGCCCTCATGGTCAGCGCCCGGCACCTCTTTTACGGCATCTCCATGGTGGACCGCTACCGGGGCGCGGGCTGGAGGAAGCCCTACCTGATCTACGCCCTGACGGACGAAACGTGGTCCCTGGCCTGCAGCGCGGAGGACCGGCCGGGCTTTCACCGCTACTGCTTCCTCGTGTCGCTGTTCAACCACGCGGCCTGGCTCGCCGGCACGACGCTGGGCGCCCTGCTGGGGCCCTTCATCCCCTTCGACACGAAAGGAATCGACTTCGCCCTCACGGCGCTCTTCGTGACCCTCTGCGCCGAACAGCAACTGACCGCCCGTCGTCGTTCCCCCGCCCTCGTGGGGCTCGCGTCGTCCCTCGTCTGCCTCGCGATCTTCGGTCCGGACCATTTCCTGATCCCGACGATGCTTTCCATCTCAGCGGCCCTGCTGCTCCTGCGCGGAAGACTGGAGGAAGACAATGACTGACCTGTTCTGCGGCCCCCACGCGCACGACGCCCTCATCGTCCTCGTCAGCGGCGCCGTGACGCTGGCGCTGAGGTTCCTGCCCTTCATCACCTTCGGGCGCAGGACGCCCGCCATCGTCGCGTACCTGGGACGGGTCCTGCCCGGAGCCATCATGCCCATGCTGGCGGTCTACTGCCTGCGGAACGTAAACCTGACCGCCGCGCCCTACGGCGCGCCGGAGTTCCTCGCCTGCGCCGTGGCCGCCCTCCTGCACGTTCGGCTGCGCAGCCTGCTCCTCAGCGTCCTCTGCGGCACGGCGTGCTACATGTTCCTGGTGCAGACGGCGTTCTAAAAGGCGCCCGCCCCCGCCTTCCCTAAAAGCGCAGCACGCGCCCGGCCCGCTCGCCCGTGAGGCGGCCCCGGTGCGCCGCCAGCCGTCCGGCCACCCACACGGACTCGATGCCGACGGGTGGGTCCGTGGGGTGTTCGTAGTCGTTGCCGTCCGCGATGGTCCCCGGGTCGAAGAGCACCATGTCCGCGTCCATGCCCGGCCGCAGGAGGCCCTTGCGCGTCAGCCCAAGCCGCGACGCGGGCAGGGAGGTCATCCTGCGGACGCCCTCCTCCATGGAGAAGAGCTTCAGGTCCCGCGCGTAGCGCCCCAGGACGCGGGGGAAGGTCCCGCAATAGCGCGGATGGACGAACTCGCCCCGGAGCGCGATGCCGCCGTCGGACCCCACCATCACCAGCGGGTTCACCATGACGTTCCGAACGTCCTGCTCCGTCATCGTGAAGTAGACGCCCTGATCGCACCCCCGGTTCTTCAAAATGACCTCCAGCAGCGCGTCCACCGCGTCGGTCCCCATGTCCTTCGCCACAGCCTCCAGGTTCATCCCCTTGTACTGCGGCGTTCCGGGCAGCTCTCCAAGGACGATCCCCCGCGGCCCGTTCCCGTGCTCCATGCACTTCAGCCAGCGCTCGGACGCGGCCATCTCGTCGTGCAGCGGCCTGCGCCGCACGGGGTCCGACAGGAGCTCCACGATGCCCGCCACGCCACCCTCGTGCACCCACTTCGGCATGAGCGAGCGCATGGTGGAGCTGGCGGCCGTGTAGGGGTACTGGTCCACCGTGACGTCGACGCCCTCCGCCCTGGCCCTCTCGATGATGCCAAAGAGGTGCGCCGCCATGCCGGGCCGGTCCCCCTCCCGTGCCTTGAGGTGCACCACCTGGACGGGGATGCGGTTCACCCGCCCCACGTTGATGGTGGCCTCCACGCACTCCGGCGACCTGTCGGCCTGGTTTCGCATGTGGGAGAGGTAGAGCCCCCGACGCTTCGTGAGGCCGCCCGCCACGAACTCCAGTTCCGCGTCCGACGAGTAGATCCCCGGCGGGTAGGCCAGGCCGCTGGTCAGCCCGAACGCCCCCTCCTCCATGCCCTGTTCCACCAGCTCCCGCATCCGGTACAGCTCGTCCTGCGACGGGGCCCGACTCGCGAAGCCCATGACGCACAGGCGCACCGTCCCCTGACCGATGAAGGAGCCCACGTTGACCCCCAGGGGGAGCTCCTCCAGGCGCGACAGCCACTGGCCGAAGCTCTGCCAGTTCCACTTCAGCTTCCGGCCGGACCGCGTCACCCCCGCGTACTCGTCCAACTGGACCACCCGCTCCGGGACGACGGGCGCCGGGCTGATGCCGCACTGCCCCATGACGATCGTCGTCACCCCCTGCAGCAGGAGGTTCTCTCCCTCCGGGTGCAGGGGCAGGACGAAATCCGCGTGGCTGTGGATGTCGATGAAGCCAGGAGCCAGCATCCTGTCCCCCGCCTCCACCTCCGCCGCGCCGCCGCAGGGCGCCACGTTCCGCCCCACCTCCACGATGACCCCGTCCCGGACGCGCACCCCGCCCCGATACCACGCGCTCCCGCTCCCGTCACAGATACGGGCGTTCGTTATAACAAACTCCGACATGCAATCCCATCCCTTGGTAAAACAACATAATGACAAAGACGACAGACTCCACCATCGCAAGGTTCATTATTTCACGAATAAAAAAATCGCTCAAGTCAAAACGCTCCCCTTATGGTAAGATAGATGCGCTTTTCCTTGCAGGATAACGCGTTTCAATTTCTTTCTTTAAAATAATGAAAGGATTTGCACAAAGCCACACATTTACGAAAGGCCCGCAGGACGGTCGCGCCTGCCGCAACGCACGACGCTCAACGGTTCCGGCTTTGTCGCATGGTTCCGAGCTAATCTTTCTCAAGGAGGGTTCCTGGTGTTAAAGTACACGCTGCGCCGACTTCTGATGCTCATTCCCGTGCTTGCGGGAGTCGCGCTGATCGTCTTCACGCTCCTCTACATCACCCCCGGCGACCCCGCCCGAATGGCCCTGGGCGAGGACGCACCCGCGGAGGCGGTGGAACAGTTCCGCATCAACTACGGCTTGAACGACCCCTTTTTCGTCCAATTCGGCCGCTACTGTTACAAGGCCGCCCTCAAAGGCGACATCGGGCGGTCCTACGTGACGAAGGCCCCCGTCAGCGAGGAGCTGATGGCCCGGTTCCCCATCACGCTGAAGCTGGCCTTCTGGGCCGTGGTCCTGGGTGTGGCCCTGGGACTTCCCTTCGGAATCATCTGCGCCATCCGACAGTACTCCTTCTTCGACTCCATCACGATGGTCCTCGCCCTGATCGGCGTCGCCATGCCGAACTTCTGGCTGGGCGTGCTCCTCATCCTGCTCTTCTCCGTCAAGCTGGAGTGGCTGCCACCGTCGGGCTTCAACACCTTCGCCGAGATGATCATGCCGGTGTTCACGCTCTCCGGCGGCACGCTGGCCGTCATCACCCGCATGACGCGCTCCAGCATGCTGGAGGTCATCCGCTCCGACTACATCCGCACGGCACGCGCCAAGGGGCAGAAGGAGTCCGTCATCATCTGGCGGCACGCGCTGCCCAACGCCCTGATCCCCATCCTGACCATCATCGGGATGCAGTTCGGCAGCCTTCTGGGCGGCGCCATCCTGACGGAAACGGTGTTCTCCATCCCCGGCATCGGACGCCTGGTGGTGGAGTCCATCAAGATGCGCGACTTCCCTGTCGTCCAGGGCGGCGTGCTGTACATCGCCGTCGTGTACTGCATCATGAATCTCGTCGTAGACCTTCTCTACGCCTGGGTTGACCCCAGGATCAAGGCCAAATACCGCTAGGGGGAACGTGAAGAGATGATCCTGAAGAAGAACAGCATGCTGCGGCTGACGCTGATCCGCCTGCGGCGCAACAAGCTGGCCATGATCGGCCTGGCGGTCCTGATCCTGCTGATCCTCGTCGCCGTCTTTGCGGACTACGTGGCGCCCTTCAAGTACTCGCGCCAGAACCTGCGGGAGGTGCTCCAGCACCCCAACGCCAAGCACCTCCTGGGGACCGACGAATTCGGGCGCGACGTCCTGAGCCGCCTGATCTACGGCGCGCGCGTGTCCCTGCAGGTGGGGCTGGTGTCCGTTTCCATCGCCCTGGTGCTGGGCGGCGCCCTGGGCGCCATGGCGGGCTACTACGGAGGCTGGTTGGACAACCTCCTGATGCGCCTGATGGACGTGCAGCTGGCCATCCCCTCCACGCTCCTGGCCATCGCCATCGCCGCGGCCCTGGGTCCCGGCCTCTTCAACCTGATGATCGCCGTGGGCATCTCCTCGGTGCCGCGCTTCTCGCGCCTCCTGCGGGCCTCCGTGCTCTCGGTGAAGGAGATGGAGTTCATCGAGGCTGCCAGAGCCATGGGCGCCAGCGACTTCCGCATCATCCTGCTGCACATCCTGCCCAACTGCTGCGCCCCGCTCATCGTCCAGGCGACCTTGAGCGTGGCCGGCGCCATCCTCTCCTCCGCCGCCCTGAGCTTCATCGGCCTGGGCATCCAGCCACCGTTCCCGGAGTGGGGCGGCATGTTGTCCAGCGCCCGCGGCTACCTGCGCGGCAGCGCCTACCTCAGCATGTTTCCGGGCATCGCCATCGTCGTCACCATCATCGCCCTGAACTTCCTGGGCGACGGCCTGCGGGACGCCATGGACCCCAAGCTGAAACGCTGACGGGAGGGGCTCGACGATGAACGACAACGAACTGCTCCTCGACGTCCGCGACCTGTCCGTCCAGTTCGACACGGACTCCGGCGTGGTGCACGCCGTCAACCACCTCAACCTCCAGCTCCGGGAGGGACGCGCCCTGGGCTTCGTGGGCGAGACGGGAGCCGGAAAGACCACCACGGCCCTGGCCATCCTCCAGCTCATCCAGTCGCCCCCCGGCGAGATCACGGGCGGCGAGATCCTGTTCAAGGGGCAGGACGTCCGAAAGATGACGGACGCGGAGCGCCGCCACATGCGCGGCAGCCAGATCGCCATGATCTTCCAGGACCCCATGACCTCCCTGAACCCCATCATGACCGTCGAGGAGCAGATCATGGAGATGATCTCCCTGCACACGGACCTGAAGGGCCACGAGGTCCGGGACCGCGCCTACGAGATGCTGGGGCTCGTGGGGATCCGCACGGAGCGCGCCAAGGACTACCCCCACCAGTTCTCCGGAGGGATGCGCCAGCGCGTGGGCATCGCCATCGCCCTGGCCTGCCGGCCGAGCCTGCTCATCGCGGACGAGCCCACCACGGCCCTGGACGTCACCATTCAGGCACAGGTGCTGGAGCTGATCAAGGACCTGCAGCAGAAGGTGAAGACCTCCATGCTGCTGATCACCCACGACCTCGGCATCGTGGCGGAGACCTGCGACAGCGTCGCCATCATGTACGCGGGGCGCCTCGTGGAGTACGCGGACCTGCGTCAGCTCTACGGGAACCCGCTGCACCCCTACACCCACGGGCTCTTTGACGCCGTTCCCGACCTGGACACCCCCCTCGGCCAGAAGCTGGCGGTGGTCCCGGGCCTCCCGCCCGACCCCACGAACCTGCCCACGGGATGCAGCTTCTCTCCGCGCTGCTCCCAGGCCCAGTCCGTCTGCTTCGAGAGGGCCTGCGGCATGGTCGAGGTGGAAAAGGGGCATTTCGTCGATTGTCACTTTCCGAAGAAGATCGAGGGGGGAGCCAGGCTATGAGCGGCACAAAGACGGCCCCGGAGGCGTTTCTGGAGATTCGGGGACTCAAAAAATACTTCGGCGTACACGGAGGCCTGCTCCACGCCGTGGACGACGTGTCACTCTCCATCGGCCGGGGCCGAACCCTGGGGCTGGTGGGCGAGTCCGGCTGTGGGAAGTCCACCCTTGGGCGCGTCGTCATCGGCCTGATCGAGGCCACGGGCGGTGAGGTGCTCTTCGACGGCCAGGACTCCCTCAAGTTCACGGGGGCGAAGCGCAGCGAGTTTCGCCGCAGGGCCCAGATCGTCTTTCAGGACCCCTTCTCGTCCCTGAACCCGCGCATGTCGGTGTCGCAGCTCATCGCGGAGCCCCTCGTCATCAACCGGGCCTGCCCCCACCGGGAGCTGGACGCCCGCGTCAAAAAGCTGATGGACACCGTGGGCCTGGCCTCACGGCTCATCACCTCCTTCCCCCACGAGCTGGACGGCGGGCGGCGGCAACGGATTGGCATCGCGAGGGCCCTGGCCCTGGACCCGGACTTCATCGTCCTGGACGAGCCCGTATCGGCGCTGGACGTCTGCATTCAGGCCCAGGTGCTGAACCTCCTGGAGGAGCTGAAGAAGGAGAGGGGCTACACCTACCTCTTCATCTCCCACAACCTGAGCGTGGTGCGCTACGTTTCCGACGAGGTGGCGGTAATGTACCTGGGGCAGGTCGTGGAGAAGGCGGACAACACCACCCTGTTCAAGAACCCCGTCCACCCCTACACGCAGGCCCTGCTCTCCGCCGTGCCGACGGCGCGCCTCAGCGGGCGCCGTCAGAGGATCATCCTGGAGGGTGACGTGCCGAGCCCCATCAACCCGCCCAGCTCCTGCCGCTTCATGGGGCGCTGCGCCTACCGTCAGGACGAGTGCCTGGGTGGGACGCCGCCCCTCACGGAATACGAGCCGGGGCACTTCGTGGCCTGCCGCTTCGCCGGGCGCCTGACCCGGAGCCGATCTTCATGAGCGGAGAACGGGCCGAGGGCACCCTCCCCTCCCGGCTGCGCTGGTACGTCGGCGTCCCGCTGGGGACGAACCCCCTGATCCTGCTGGACCTCTCCATCCTGCTGACCATCGGCTGGTCCGTGAGCTGGCTCTCCCTCCTGGCGCTTCAGGCGGGGTTCGGCGGCTACGTGGACGCCTCCCACGTCAAGGGGGCCGCCCTCGTGTCGGGCTACCTGGTCCTGGCTTTCCTGGGGCTGTTCGCGGTCGTGTGCTTCGTCGTCATGAGGAATCGCTACGCGGCGCTCTACCGCTTCGACGAGGAGGAGGCCTTCTGCGACAACATGAGGTCCAACCCCCACGCTGTGGACGGGCAGCGCCTGCACTTCACGGGCTACCCCATCGAGCCGGTCATGGAGGTCATTCGCAGTACGGAGCGCCGCGCCCGGTGGGAAGACGTGACGGCGGTGCAGCCCATGGACGCGATGCGGGTCCTCCTGCTAAGGGGCCGCCGGGGCGTGCTGATGCGGGTCTACTGCCCGGACGACGCCACCTACGACCAGGCGCTGCTCTACGCGGAGGCGCACCGGAAGAAAACTGATACCAGTTCGCGTTAAAAAGAAGTGCTTGGTGCTCTTGCCCCCTGTAAGTGGGGCGTCCCTTTAACCATTGATCATAGGGCCTCTGCGAGGCCTTATACTACCCGGAAGGAGTGTTTTGTTTTGAAGAAGCGCGTTTTTCTGTTCCTGTTGGCGGCGGCGTTCGCAGCTCTGGCCTGCGGCCTCGCCGTGGCAGCGCCCAAGGACGAGATCGTCGTGGGCACGGCGTCGGACGCGAAGTCCCTGGACCCCCAGATGGCGAACGACACCTCGTCCAGTTGCGCCCTGATCCAGATGTACGAGCCGCTGTTCGAGTTCTCGCCGGACAAGAAGCTCGTCGGATATCTGGCGGAGAGCTGGAAGCAGCTCGACCCGACGACGTGGGAGATCACGCTGCGCAAGGGCGTCAAGTTCCACAACGGCGACGAGCTGACCGCCGAGGACGCCGTGTTCACGCTCCACCGCATGACGACGCCGAAGGCTGCAGCCGTGAAGTCCTACGGCGCCAACATCGACCCCGAGGGGCTCAAGGTCATCGACCGGTACACGTTCCAGGTCAAGTCCTCCGCCCCCATGGCCGGCTTCCTGGCTTACCTGAACCACTCCTCCTCCTACATCCTGAACAAGAAGGTCGTGGAGGCTGCGGGCGAGGACTACGGCAAGGAGCCCATCGGCACCGGCCCCTTCAAGTTCGTCTCCGCGCTGAAGGGCGACCACATCACCTTCGAGCGTTTCGAGGACTACTGGGGCGAGAAGCCGAAGTTCAAGACGCTCAAGATCCGCACCATTCCGGAGACCACGAGCCGCGTCATCGAGCTTGAAACGGGGAACATCGACATCGCCTACGGCCTTCCCACCAGCGACTTCAAGCGCCTGCAGGAGGAGGGCAAGGTCAACGTCTACAACAAGCCGGGCCTCTCCATCACCTACATGGGCTTCAACACGCAGACGCCGCCCTTCGACAACCCCGAGGTCCGTAAGGCCATCACGATCGCCATCGACCGCGAGGCCGCTCTGGACGTGGTCTATCAGGGGCTGGGCCGCGTGCCCACCAGCCCGCTCCTGCCCATCAACAACTACTTCCCCGAGCCCGTCCCCGTGGAGTACGACCCCGACAAGGCCAAGGAGATGCTGGACAAGGCCGGCGTCAAGGACCTTGCCTTCACCATCTACACCAACGAGAACAAGCAGCGCAAGGACTACGCCGAGGTCATCCAGAACATGCTCTCCGAGCTGGACATCAAGGTCGAAATCCAGGTCCTGGAGTGGGGCACCTTCCTGGATCAGCTGAAGGCCGGCAAGCTGCCCGTCTTCATGATCGGCTGGTCCGCCTCCGACATCAACCCGGACCCGGACGCCTACATCAAGGCGGCCATGCACTCCAAGTTCGCAGGCCCCTCCAACCGCGTCTGGCTGAAGGACGCCGAGGTGGACGAGCTGCTGGACAAGGGGACCGTCACGCCGGACGGCCCGGAGCGCGCGGAAATCTACAAGCGCTTCTGTGACCGCGTGAACGAGCTGAACCCGTGGTGCTACCTCGCCATCGCCGACACCCTCTACGGCACCAACAAGGCCCTGAAGGGCGCGGACAACTTCTATCGCGGCATCATCAACCGTCTTGACGGCGTGTACTACGAGTAGCGCATCGGCACCTCAAAACGACGACGAGGGGGCCCGGGCGTTTGCCCAGGCCCCTGTCGTTTCGCCCGTCGGTCGCCGGCGCTTCAGGACCGTTTTTTGACGATGCGGTCCCCCAGCCGGGCGCCCCACACCTCCCCGTCCTCGCCGAAGTAGAGCCGAAACTCCGTCTCGGACAGGCCGGACCTCAACACCGCCCGGAAGGGGTGGACCATGAGGACCTCCATTGCCTTGCCGCTGTTTGTGGCGGCGACGCCCTCTCCGTCGCGCTCCATCAGGATGTCCGCGCCCTCCCCCGACTCGTACCGTCCACAGGCGGAGCGAAGGGTCGCGTCCGTCCAGGGACAGCTACGCCAGCGGCTCGCCGGTCGAGGATCAAGTCCCATGGAGAGCCGCAGCGCCGCGTCCGCCAGCAGGGACACGGGAACGTCCTCCGTGTTGCACAGCACGATGGCGCCGCGCTCCAGCTCCGGAGACCAGGCCATATGCGACGACACGCCGGGCAGGCTGCCGCCGTGGCGGATCACCGTGACGTCCTCAAGGAAGCTGATGGAGAGCCCGTAGCCATAGAACTGCTGGCTGCGCGTTGGGATGCGCGGGCGGCACATGGCGCGGACGCCCCTGGCGGAAGCCAGACGGCCGCCTCCATCAATGGCCCCTTCGTTCAGGTACATGCGGAGGTACTTCTTCATGTCGGCCAGAGTGGACTTCATCGCACCGCCGCCCATGAGGACGAAGGCGTTGCGACAGAAGTTCAGGTCCCCCTCCGGCGCCGCCTCGGAGTAGAGCTTCGCGACGTTCGCGTCCTGCGCGGGGCGCAGAAACTCGCAGGAGCTGCGGGTCATCCCCAGGGGCTCCAGGACCTCCCGCCTCACGCAGGCAGCGTAACTGTCCGCCCCACTTGCGCGGTGGATGACCTCAGCCAGGAGGCCGTATCCATCGTTGCAGTAGCTCATGTACTCCCCCGGCTCGCCGATGCGCTCCGACGCGGCGCTCATGGCCCCCGCCACCCTGTCGACGCCCGCACGGGCCAGCTCGTCGCTGAAGGCCGGGTCCTCCGGACCGTCAAGCGGGAATCCCAACTCCTTCGCCACGGGCTCCAGCGTCGTCCGCGGCAGGGGGAAGTACCCGCCGCTGTGGCTCAGGAGATGGGCCAGCCTCACGGGGTTCGGGCCCGTGTCCTTGAAGGAGGGGCAATGGGCCGACATCGGGTCCTGAAGGGAGAGAGAGCCCCGCTCGGCCAACTGCGTCATCACCAGGGCAGTGAAGGATTTTGTGATGGACGCCAGCCCGAAGATCGTGTCCTCGTCGATCGCCAGGCGGCGCTCCGCGTCGCGGTATCCGGCCAACTTCTGCCAAAGCGTGCGCCCCACCCGGTCGATCACGGCCACGGCGACGCCCCGGGCGCGGTGAACCTCCATCACCTCCGCCAGATACTCCTCGTACCGACGCTCAAGATCGCTGTTCAAGCTCATCAAGCTCCTCCTCCGCCGCCCACGACAGGGACCGGCCTTTCATCGTATCCAAGTATCATCCCGCGCCGTTGCCCGCAAGGGGCCCCTCGCAGGAATTCCCGCTGTCCACCGCAAGCCGGACCAGAGCGTCCGACACCGCCCCCGCGATGAGGGCCACGGCCTCCGCAGCGTCATGGGCTGCTCCTAGAGGGGCGGCGCAGACGCCCATCGTCGCCAGAAGCCCCCGCGCAGCGGACAGCGCCTCGTCGGGGGAGAGCAGCCCCCACTCCGCCTGGTCCATCAGGTGCACGACCAAGGACACGGGGGCCAGCAGGCCGTCTCGGGCATCTAGCCCCGCCAGAGCCGCGGCGAAGCGCGCGCGGTCCAGCGCTCCGCCCCCGCGGCGATAGCGCGCCCACAACGACTCCTCCGTCACCCCGAAGCGCTCCGTGCGCCGCAGGACGCCGTGCTGGCTCTGAGGCGTCAGGCCGCTCTGCAGCCGCAGGGCCTCCTTCACCGCGGCCTTCACCACGCGCCCCACCGCCGAGCCCAGCTTGCTGTGGTTCCCCGTGTCGGTGAGGCGCAGGGAACTCGCTGCGTTGGCCACCACGATGGCGCCGTCCGTCCCCGACCCCGTCGCGATGCCGTGGGAGTAGCGGCTGGGGACGGCCAGCTCCTGAAGGGCAGCGGCCTTCGCCTCCGTCAGGGTGATCAGGGCGCGGGTCAACGCCCCCTCGCTGAGGTCGCAGTTGAAGTGCAGGATGACGTTGACCGTCCCCGCTGGGGAGGCGGAGCGACGCTCCGCCTCCTCGTCCCAGTCGGCCGGGTCGCCGGAGCGCCCCGCGTTGACGTCGAGCCCGGCGGTCACCAGCGCAGTGACCTCAGCGGAGCCCCAGCCGTCCTCCAGGATCGCCATGTGCCCCATCCCGGCGGAGGTGGAGAGTCCGACGCTGACGGCGGGGTCCAGCCCAATCTCCCGCGCGATCAGGGCCAGGTGCTCGGCATAGGTCGGAGCCCGCATCGTGCAGTACTCGCCGCCCTTGATGCTGTAGCTGTAGTTGAAGGCCTGCCGCAGGTCCGTGCGCAGGCCACCGTTGAAGGGCGACGTGCTCAGAACGCGGCGTGGCCCTCCGAAGGTCAGCACCGCGGCCCGGCCCGCCTCCCCCAGGCGCCTCGCCACGTCGCCGCACGCCGAGCTCCAGACCTTCATTCAAAAAGCGTCCCCCAAGGGAAACGGAAACTCCAGTTTCTTTGCGGGCCATAAGGCCATATCGACAGAGGTCATCCTGTCCACCTCCGGGTCAAATTATACCCCAGACAAACTCGTCGTTCCGAACGTCCAGAGCGTGCCCTTGCGGCGCGGGCCGTACAGTTTCCCCGCCTCATGGCACTAGGATTTGATAGAGGCTTCACATTGGATACCGGGAGGCGTACACTGTTCCTGGGCAAGCCGGGGGCGTCCCTGCGCGTTGAACGAGCGGGAGCGCTACCGGAACGCCTGAGATCGCGCAGCCAAATTTGAGAACAATCTGGAGGAAACCCATGAAGCTGTTTTTGACGTCCTATCTCGCCGGAACGAAAAACCTCGTGAACGATTTTTTGTCGGAGTTGCAGCCCAGGGAGATCGTCTTTGTGCCTACCGCGGCGAACGTTGAGGAATATCGAGGCTACGTCGATGAAGCGATCGCCGCATTTCAGGAAATGGGCTTCGAGCTGAGGATGTTCGACGTTTCCAAGGCGGAGCCGGAGGAAGCGCTTTCGATGATCAAGGCCTGCCGTTGTCTTTACGTTTCCGGAGGAAACACCTTCTACCTGCTGCAGGAGTTGAAGAAAAAAGGGCTCGTCACGGTCATCAAAAGCAGGGTGAAGGACGGCATGTTGTACGTAGGAGAATCGGCAGGGGCAATCATCGCTGCCCACAACGTCGAATACAGCCAAATCATGGACGACAGGTCCATCGCTGTCGAGCTTGAAGACTGCTCCGGACTTGGCCTCGTCGATTATTGCGTCCTGCCGCACAGCGGCGAGTTTCCCTTCGTCGAGGCTGCTGCCGAAACCATTGCCAGGTATGGCGAGGAATTGAACCTGGTCCCGCTGAACAATCGTGAAGCCGTCGTCGTCGATGGGAATGGCTACAGCGTGAAACTCGAAGAGTAGGGCTGATTCCCGTTCGGGTTTTCAACGCCACCCATGGGACAAAAACCGCTCCCCTGGTTTAACCCGTCATGCGCCTGAAATTTTCAGGAAGGGGAGCGGTCGCTCGAAAAACGTCTAGGGCTCTCCCGTTCAGCTTCCCTTCAAAAACTCCTCCGAGAACTGCAGCTGACGGCCAAGCGCAAAGACGGCTTCTCTCAGGTCCGCCGGGGCGGCGCAGAGCTCGCCGCGCCAGCGCCGAAGCATCTCGTAGTAGAGGTTCTGCGCGTCGTAGAGGCTCAGGCGCCATTGAAAGCCCTCCTGAAACGTCCGCACCATATCCGTCGCGGCCCGGACCTGCTCAAGGTCCAGGGGGTTGCCGCACAGGCGCATCGTGCGCGTCTTGAGCCACTCCGAAACGGCAAAGCAGAGCCGGTCGGACCGGAGCGCGATCTGGCGCTGGACCGACAGGGACAGGATGCGGTTCAGGGCCTCGAAGTCCGGGAGGTCCTGCCTCAGGATGTCCAGGAGGGAGGCAGTCATGACGATCTTCGCCGCGGAGGCGATGATCTCGGGCGGGCGCACCTCCAGGGTCGCCATGTACTCCAGGAGCTGGTCATAGTTCTGCACGATGCTGCGCACCACGGCCTCGATGCGCTGTACGTCCTGCTTCAAGAGCTCGTCCAGCAGGCAGCGTTGGGCGTCCGCAGGGATGTGCCTCAGGGAGTACAGCGTGTAGCCGAAGCGATCGACCATGGGCCTCTCCATGGCGGGAGCAAAGAGGCGCCTCAACTCCAGAGCCTCCTGGTTGGAGACGGGGCGCATCTCCTTCTCCGGCGTCACGCCGCAGAGGAGGGATATCCCGCCCCGATGGTTGGCGGCGAACAGGAAGGCGCTGCTCTCCCCGGTGATGCGGGAGGTGACGCGCACCGTCCCCGCGGAGAAGGCGGAGGCGTCCTCCGAGTTGTCCCGCAGGATGAGGGTACTCCCCGCCAGGTTCCAGCACCCCTCCCGGAAGCTCTGCCTGAAGCCCTGAAGGAGGGAGGTGATGCCGTAGTAGGCGGCCAGTTGGGGCATGTCAACGCGCCCCTGCTTCACCAGGAGCTCGTAGACCTTGGCCCCGTTCTTCAGCTCCGGGACGTTGCTGGGGGCCTCGCTCAGGAGGTCCAGAAACGCCGGCTCCAGGTCGCGGCCCAGGAACCGGTCCGCCAGCTCCATGGCGTGTGCCGCGTAGCGCATGACCTGCACCGGCTCGATGCGGGACACCTCGTCGAAGAACCAGCCGCAACTGGTGAACATCAGGAGCGCAGCCCGCTGCATCTCCAGGAGGGAGATGGCGCGAACGCGCTCCTCGTCCGTCAGGGAGCGGGAAGCGTTCTGCTTCAGCCAGTCCTCCACGCGCTCCGGCGTGCGGTCCAGGATCAGGTCGATGTAGCGATTGCGGGCCTCCCACGGGTCCTTGAGGAGCTTCCCCGCCTCCCGCTCGAAGGGCGCGATGAGCTCGTCCCGAAGCATGTCCATGGCGCGACGCAGGGGGGCGCGCCACCTCTGATGGAATCCGGGCGTCCCCGTGCTGCACCCGCAGTCGCTGCGCCAGCGCTCCACGCCGTGGGCGCAGCTCCAGGAGGAGTTCTCAATGATGCGGACCTCCCAGTCCGGCGGGTAGAAGGCCAGGTACTCGCCGTAGACGGTGAGCGTCGCGTCCCTGGAGCGGTCCACCGTCTCGAGGCAGTAGGCCAGGGCCATGTCCCCGTGGTCGTGGTGGTGCCCATAGGACTCGCCGTCCGTGGCCACGTGGGACAGGAGGGGGAAGCCGCGGTCCGGGTGGGCCTCGATGAGCTGACGGGCGAAGTGTTCGCCGTTGTCCAGCATCCCCCCGAAGGCGATCTTCTGGGACAGGAGGCCGTCGTAGAAGAAGAGCGCGATGCTGCGGCCCGATGGGAGGCTGCAGCGGTAGGGTCGGGTGGTGTCGATACGGCCTCCCTTTGCGTCCTGCCACACGCCCCCGCCGCAGGGGCGCACGGAGTCCGCCTGATAGGGGGAGAGCACCGTGAAGAGGATGCCGTGCTCCGCCAGCACCTCGAGGGTCTCCGTATCGACGGCGGCCTCCGCCAGCCACATGCCCTCAGGCCTGCGGCGGAAGCGCTTCTCGAAGTCCGCTATGCCCCAGATCACCTGGGTTTCCTTGTCGCGTCGATTCGCCAGGGGCATGATGACGTGGTTGTAGACCTGGGCCATGGCGGGGCCGTGGCCTGAGAAGCGGCGCACGCCGATGGCGTCGGCCTCCAGGATGGCGTCGTAGCACAGCGGGTCGTTCTCCTGAAGCCACGAGAGCAGCGTCGGCCCAAAGTTGAAGCTCATGCGCGAGTAGTTGTTGCAGATCTTGACGATCTTTCCGCCGTCGTTCAGAATCCGGGAGGCGGCGTTGCGGCTGTAGCACTCGGCGGCGATCCGGGCGTTCCAGTCGTGCCACGGCGCGGCCGACTCCTGAAGCTCCACCGTTTCAAGCCACGGGTTCTCGCGCGGCGGCTGGTAGAAGTGGCCGTGAATACAAACGTAACGAGGCATGGTGCAGATTGCAGCTCCTTTCGGAATGAAGGGACCGGTTCCCTTGTCCCGCGGCCTGAGGGACGGGCAGGGAGCCCCGCCCTACGCCCTCCCCTGAGGTTCTCCGGAGGACGGAGCCCCCGTGAAGTGAAAGACCACGATCGCCAGGGGCGGAAGGGTGAGGGGGAGCGAGCAGGGCAGGTTGTGGCAGGGGATCGTTTCCGCCTCCATCCCGCCCTTGTTGCCCATGCCGCTTCCGCCGTAGACGGTCGCGTCGCTGTTCAGGACCTCGCGCCAAAAGCCACCGCAGGGGACCCCCACCCGATAGCCCTCGCGGGGCACCGGCGTGAAGTTCGCTGCGCAGAGGACGTATTCGTCCTTGCGCTCGCCCATGCGCAGCCAGACGAGGACGCTCTGCTGCCAGTCGGTGCAGTCCACCCACCGGAAGCCCGCCGGGTTGAAATCCCGCTCATGGAGCGGGGGGTACCGCTTCAGCGCGCCGTTCAGGTCGCGCACCCACTGCTGGATGCCGCGAAACTCCGGCTTGTCCAGGAGGTGCCACTCGAGCGCCGCGTCGTTGTTCCACTCCAGACCCTGCCCCAGCTCGCAGCCCATGAAGAGCAGTTTCTTGCCGGGGTGCGTCCACATGTAGCCATAGAGCAGGCGCAGGTTCGCCCGCTTCTGCCACCAGTCGCCCGACATCTTGTTCATGAGAGAGCGCTTGCCGTGCACCACCTCGTCGTGGGACAGGGGCAGCATGAAGTTCTCGGAGAAGGCGTACCAGATGCTGAAGGTCAGCTGGTTTTGGTGCCAGGCGCGGTAGACGCTCTCCAGGCTCATGTAGTCCAGGGTGTCGTGCATCCAGCCCATGTTCCACTTCATGCCGAACCCCAGCCCGCCCAGGAACACGGGCCGTGTGACCATGGGCCAGTCCGTGGACTCCTCCGCGATGGTCTGGACGTCGTGGAACCTCCCGTAGAGCTCGCGGTTCAGGTCCTGGAGCAGGGAGATGGCCTCCAGGTTCTCGCGCCCGCCGTAGACGTTGGGCGTCCACTGCCCCTCCTTGCGGGAGTAGTCCAGGTACAGCATGGAGGCCACGGCGTCGATGCGCAGCGCGTCCGCGTGGTACTGGTCGATCCAGAAGGCGGCGCTCGAGATGAGGTAGCTGCGCACCTCGTTGCGGCCGTAGTTGAAGATGTAGCTGCCCCAGTCGGGGTGGTAGCCCTTGCGCGGGTCCTCGTGCTCGTAGAGCGCCGTGCCGTCGTAGCGGGCCAGGCCAAAGTCGTCGGTCGGGAAGTGGCTGGGCACCCAGTCCAGGATCACGGCGATGCCGCTCTGGTGCAGGGCGTCCACCAGGGCCATGAAGTCCTCCGGCGTCCCGTACCGGCTCGTCGGGGCGAAGAAGCCCAGCATCTGATACCCCCAGGAGCCGTAGAAGGGGTGTTCCATCACGGGCAGGAACTCCACGGCCGTGAAGCCCATATCCGTGCAGTAGACGGGGAGCTCCTCCGCCATCTCGCGGTAGGAGAGGGAGAGGCCGTTGTCCCAGTGGCGCCGCCAGGAGCCCAGGTGGACCTCGTAGACGGACCAGGGGGCGGAGAGGGAGAGGTTCTTCGGCCGGGCCCGCATCCAGTCGCCGTCGCCCCATTCGTACTCAGGCCAGTGGACGACGGAGGAGGTTCGGGGCGGCACCTCGAAGGAGCGCGCGAAGGGGTCCATCTTGTCCTTCTCCTCGCCCCGGCTGTTCCTGAGGTGGAACTTGTAGAGGTCCCACCTCTTGAGGCCGGGGACGAAGCCCTCCCAGATGCCGCTCCCGTCCCAGCGGGGGGAGAGCGGGTGGGCACCGGGGGTCCAGCCGTTGAAGCCGCCCACCACGCTGACCTCCTGGGCGTTGGGCGCCCACACGGAGAACGCCACGCCCTCCGTCCCGTCCTTGTCCGCAAACCTCTGGGCTCCCATCTTGTTGTAGAGGCTGTAGTGGGTCCCCTGCTTGAACAGGAAGATGTCGTAGTCGGTCAGGGGGGAAACACCGTAACGCACTGCGTTCTGCTGTTTCATGGCCGTCTCCTTCCTCGTTTTCGGAACAGCTGACGGCAGCGTGCGAAGGAACAGCTGTGCCATGAGCCCTTTCTTTAATCCCGCCGGAAGCGGTCTGGCACTAAGGAAACCCTGATTAAGTCGTTGAGAACTGTCAACCGTATGGGCTCCCTTTAGTGGCTGAAACTTCATCAGGCCGCGCGAAGCGCGTGGGGATTGGGGCGTAGCCCCATTTTAATTCAACCCATAGTGGGACAGGCGCCGCTTCACCTCGTCCCGTCCCAGGTGAACGGCCACGTCGAAGATGCCGGGGCTGACCTTCATGCCCGTCAGCGCCCAGCGCAGGGGCATGGCGCAGTCCTTCATCTTCACGTTGCGCTCGGCGGTCCAGCTCCGCGCAAAGGCCTCAAGGCCCGCGGGCGTCCAGTCGGCCAGGCCCGTCATGGCGGAGAAGAACTCCTTCAAGAGCCCCCGCTCGTCCGCCGTGAGGGCACTGCCGTCCCAGCGGGCCTTCACCGGCTCGAAGGACAGGAAGTAGTCCGAAAACTCCGCCATCTCCTTGGCCGTGCGGCCGCGTCCCTCCATCAGGGTGAGGGCCCCGGCCAGCCACTCGTCGCCGTGCTCCTTCACCGGCAGCCCCATGGCCTCCCAGAAGGGGCGCACCATGGCGAGGCGCGTCATGGGGTCCAGCCGCTTCAGGTGCTCCTGATTGATGAAGTTCAGCTTGTCCACGTCCAGCACCGCGGGCTTGCGGGTGACGCGCGACAGCTCGAAGAGGTCCGCGGCCTCCTGGCGCGTGAAGATCTCGTGGTCGTCGCCGGCGGACCAGCCCAGGAGCGCCAGGAAGTTGAACACGGAGTCCGGCATGTACCCCATGTCCCGGTACTCGTAGACGCTCGTGGCCCCCAGCCGTTTGCTCAGCTTCTTCTTGTCCTTGCCCAGGATCATGGGCAGGTGGGCGAAGCGCGGCGTTTCCCACCCCAGGGCGCGGTAGATGAGGATCTGCTTTGGCGTGTTGGAGATGTGGTCCTCGCCCCGGATGACGTGGGTGATGGCCATCAGATGATCGTCCACCACGACGGCGTAGTTGTAGGTGGGCATTCCGTCGCTCTTGATGAGGACGATGTCCTTGAGCTTTCCGGTGTCCTTCTCCTTCAGCCCGTCGCTCATGCTCTCGATGCGCCCGTAGACGCAGTCGTCGAAGGACACGTCCTGCCCGGGCTCCACCTTGAAGACGATGGCCTCCCCGTCGCGGTAGGCCCTGCCCTCGTCCAGCAGTTGCCGGGCGTACTGCCGGTACAGGTCCAGTCGCTCGGACTGGCGGTAGGGACCGTAGTCGCCGCCCCGGTCCGGGCCCTCGTCCCAGTCCAGCCCCAGCCACCTCATGCCGGACATGATGGTCTCCTCGTATTCCTTCGTCGAGCGGGCCCGGTCCGTGTCCTCGACGCGCAGGATGAAGCGTCCCCCCGTGTGGCGGGCCCACAGCCAGTTGAACAGGGCGGTGTGCCCGCCCCCGATGTGCAGGGCCCCCGTTGGGCTGGGCGCAAAGCGCACCCGCACGTTTTTGTTCTCCGTCATGATCCTTCCTCCAATGTCCACAGCGTGGATTCGGCACGGCCGCTCCGGCGGCGCTCGTGGCCGGATGCGGCGGATATCCTCTATAATGGTATCTTAAAAGATTATAGCGCAAGTGGGGAAGGGCCGTGAAGCCCCCGACGGGAGGGGGCCGGTCCCCGAAAGCGCTTTGGACGGAGGTCTCTGGGGTTCGATGCACGACAGCATAGGCGACAGGATAGACGAGAGGATCGACGCGGGGCGGGACAGGCTTCTGATCGTGGATGGGCACGGCCTGGCCTACCGGGCCTTTTACGCCATGGAGCGTCAGGAGCTCAGCGCGCCGGACGGAACGCCGACGGGCGTGCTCACGGGCTTCATGAACATGCTGTCCTTCGCGGAGGAGGAGGTGAGGCCCCGCGCCGTGGCCGTGGCCTTCGACGCGCCGGGCCCCACGTTCCGCCACGAGATGCTGCCCCAGTACAAGGCCACGCGCAAGCCGAGCCCGGAGGAGTTCAAGGCCCAGGTACCCCTGCTTCAGGAGCTGCTGCGCCTCATGGGGTACCCCCTGCTGATCCAAAGCGGCGTGGAGGCGGACGACGTCATGGCCTCCCTGGCCCTGAGGGCGACGGAGAAGGGATGGCAGGCGGTGCTCCTCTCGTCGGACAAGGACCTAATGCAGGTTCTGAGGCCAGGGGTCCTGATCATGCGGCCCCTCAAGAGCGGCGTCTCGTCGGCCGAGATCTACAGCGTCGCCGACTTCGAGGCGGAGAAGGGCTTCTCCCCCTCCTCCGTTCCAGACTACCTGGCCCTCCTGGGCGACAAGGCGGACAACGTGCCGGGGGTGGACGGCATCGGCGAGAAGACCGCCGGGGAGCTGATCTCCCGATGGCCAACGCTGGAGGCGGTCTTCGACGGGCTGAGCGAGGTCCGACCCGCCGTGCGAAAGAAGCTTGAGGCCTCCGGCCTCGAAGCGGCTCAGCGGTCCCGCGACCTCATCCGCCTGCGCCTCGACGTTCCCCTGGACCTCGATCGGTGCCTCAGTGCCCCTGCGGACCCCGCCGCCGCGCTGGCGCTCGCGGAACGTCTGGCGCTCAGGAAGGTGGCCCGCCGCATCATGGCGGGGCCGACCCAAGCGGCTCCTGCGGCGGGGCCGGAGGTCCGGTTCGTGCCCCTGGCGGAGCTGGCGGAAGCCTGTTGTACCCAGGGGCCGCCCGTCCTGGCCATGGCCCCCCTGCAGGACGGGCGGGTGCAGGTCGCCGCGGAGGACGGCAGGGCCGCGGACTGCTCCGGGGAGGAGGCGCTGGCCCTCCTGGAACGGGTGCGACCGGCGGAGCTCCTGCTATACGACGGCAAGGCGATGGCCGCGCGCGGCCTGACGGTCCCGGAGGTCGGGGTGTGGGACCTGCGGACGGCGCACTACCTGCTGCACCCGGACGTCGCCGAGAAGACGTTCCCGTCGCTGATTGCGGAGGGGGAGGCCCCGGCACCCGCGCTCTTCCGGCTGCGGCAGGGGCTGGACGCGGCCATCGCCCGACACCATGGGCTGCGCGACGTGATGGAAGGGATCGACCTGCCCCTCATTCCGGTCCTGCTCAGAATGGAGCGCTGGGGCGTGCGGCTGGACCCCTCCCGCTTCGCTGCGCTTCAGGAGGAGCTGGCGGATCGGATCCGCGCCATCGAGGTCCAGGTGGAGGACATGGCGGGGACAGCCGCCAACCTGAACTCGCCGAAGCAGGTCGCGGACCTCCTCTTCGTCCGGTTGGGCTTCGCGCCGGAGGGGAAGACCAAGGGAAAGACGGGCTTCTCCACCAGTGCGGCCGTGTTGGAGCACCTGGCCCGCCTGCCCGGAGGCGAGGTGCCCGCCCTGCTGCTGGAGCACCGGGAGCTCTCGAAGATGCAGAGCGGATTCGTGGTGCCGCTTCAGAAGGCGGCGGAGGAGGGGGAGGGCGTCATCCACACCACCTTCGAGCCCGCCCTCACGGGCACGGGACGCCTCAGCAGCCGGGACCCCAACCTGCAGAACATCCCCGCCTTCGGCCAGTGGGCGGAACGCATCAAGCAGGGCCTCGTCCCCGTGCGGGAGGGAAACGTATTCGTGGCCGCGGACTACTCCCAGATCGAGCTGCGCGTCCTGGCGCACATGTCGAGGGAGCCCCGCCTCGTCGAGGCCTTCCGGAACGGGCGGGACATCCACCGGGAGACGGCCTCCTGGGTCTTCTCCATGGCGCCGGAGTTCGTGACGCCGGAGCTGCGGCGCGTGGCGAAGATGATCAACTTCGGCCTGCTCTACGGGATGAGTGCCTTCGGCCTGGCGGAACGGCTGGACATGCCCCGCGGGGAGGCCTCCATGATCGTGAAGCGCTACTTCGAAGCGCTGCCCGGTGTGCAGAGCTTCCTGAAGGACATCGTGAAGGAGGCCCACGCGGCCGGCTTCGCCCGCACGCTGGCGGGGCGGATTCGGCCCGTGGACGAGGTGACCGCGCCGGGCCGGGGAGGGCTGGACCGGGTGCTGGTGAACACCCCCATCCAAGGCACGGCGGCGGACATCGCCCGCAAGGCCATGGTGGACTTCGACCGCGCGTTCCGCCACGACGGGGAGGTGCGCCTCTTTCTTCAGGTCCACGACTCGCTGGTCTGCGAGTGCCCCGCCGCCAGGGCGGAGGAGGTGGGGCGCTCGCTCCGGGAGATCATGATGAACGCCGCCACCCTCTCCCTGCCCCTCGAGGTGCAGCTGAAGACGGGGAGCTCCTTGGCAGAGGCGTAGGGCCGAAACAACCCCTCACGCCCCCTTCGGGGAGCCTGAAAAACGCGCTTCTTCATTTTTGCCTCCCCTGAAAGGGGAGGTGGTCCGCGTCAGCAAACCGGAGGGGCATCCTCTGAAGTCGAGGCGTTCAGTTTCCGAGCCCGCTACGTTTATCTAGTCCCGGTTTCCCGCACCCGGTCCGGAGCGCAGCAGCTTCCATGCGATCGTGGAGAGCAGCACCGCCCCCAGGAGCAGAAGGCCCCACACCAGCCGACGCTGCCATTCGCCGTCCGGACGGTCGCGGCCGGCCCGCAGGCCCTCTCCCGCCGGACTGGGGTCCACGGGCACGCCGACCTTCGCCTCCACGGCGGCGCTCGGCCGCACGTCCTGAAGCAGGTACGGGCTCTGCAGCTCCAGGTCTTTTCGGGCGCTGCCGTAGGCCAGTATCCACGGGGCCCGGCCCTGGGCCAGAAAGTACAGGGTGCCGGAATGCCATCCCACCCTCAGCCGGGGCGGCGCCGCGGAGAAATCCCGATCGAAGTCCAGACGCCAGTAGCGGTCTTCACGCCGGCCAACGCTCATGGCGGCATTCGTCCGGAGGGTCCCCGCCTCGCGCACCCTGAAGAGCACCGCCGACCCGGCGGCGCGCCACGGCGTCCCCGGGTCGGGGCGGGAGGAGCAACGCGCCCCATACAACCCCGACTCCTGCAGGACGAAGTCGAGCTGCGTGACGGGGAACGCCCCACCGAGGTCGTACTCCACCGCCCGGTGGTCCGGGGTGGCCACGCCGTCGAACTCGGCGCTCCCGTCCTCGGACGCCCTCCGCTGCAGCAAACGGGAACAGCGCACCTCCGCAAGCGCGAAGGTCGGGTCCACGCCGCGCACCCTCAACAGAAGGTAGCGGCCTGGACGCCGGGGCAGCTCGATCTCGCTTCTGTCGAGGCGCGCGTCCCCCCTGCGGAGTCGGAGCAGGGGCATGTCGGAACACACCGCGTTCCAGTCCCGCAGGTTTTCGCTCTGGAGGACGTCGGCCTTTGCGTTCAGTGCCGCCTCCCCGGCGGTCTGGAGGTTCAGCCGGTACGAGCCTGGAGCCCCGCCCGACGCGATGGCGGCGAGGTCCAGGAGATAGCTGCGGTCGGCCCCGCCATCGTGCGGGCGCCGTTCCCGAAGCGCGACGATGCGGCCGTCCGCGTCGACCCGAACGGAGAGGTCCGCGAGCAAAGCCCTCTCCGCGCCCCCTCCGTCCTCTTGAGGGAGCTCAAAGAACGGCACGGACGCCTCGACGCGCGCCGGCGGCGCTTCGGAGTTCGCGGCCTCCGAGATCACGACGAAGGGGACGACCTCTCCGGTCGAGTCGAAGACGGCAAGGTCGCAGTTCTGAGACTGAACCAGCCCGCCGTAGACCTCCTGAGGGATGGAGACCCTGCAGAACGCTCCGCCAAGCTCCTGCCCCGTCAACTCGTTCGCATGAACGAAATCTTCCAGCAAAACCGGCTTTTGGGGGATCGCGCCCCAGGCCCCGCAGGGCAGCAGGAAGATCAGCACCAGCAGGAATGTCGCTGCCCGACGCGCCGGCAACTCGCTCCTGAGCATCGTTCTCACTCCTTCCCTTGATCTGCAACCGTCTCCCTGGGAGGCAGCGGCGCGGCCCAGCCGATCAGCAGAAACAGGCCTCCCAGCACCAGAAAGGCAAAGATACGGGTCAGGGTAGCGCTGCGGTTCAGATCGACGAGCAACAGTTTGACCATGTCCGCGGCCAGCAGCCCCGCGCCCGCACGCCAGAGCGAACGGCTTCTCAATCGCTTCCCCTGAAGGATACCCGCGAGGCCAAGGACGCCCCACAGGATGGCGACGATCCCCTGACAGTGCGACGTCCTCAGCACCATCCAGATCGAGGTAAAGGCCTCGCCCGAGTACCACCACGCCGCCCGCGCGGCGACCTGGTTGATCCAGACGAACAGGAACCCGCAGAGCCCCTGCCGCAGGGGACGGGACGGGCGGCCGTCCTTGACGAAGGAACAGCGGAACCAGAGGACGCAGGACAGGATGAAGATCGCCTGCCACAGTTCGAGGGGGTTCAACAGGGGGACGAACAGCCCGCCGACGGCGGTCCCCTTCCACTTGAAGCTGTCGACGAAAGCGGGCAGTTGCAGCAGCAGGGGAAGCGCTGTGGCAAAGGCCAGGGATTTGGGGCTCCCCGCGAAGGCCGAGCGCTCCCGCGCCCGCGACACGTGGAGCAACAGCGCCGCCAGGGGCAGGAGCGAGAGCAACTGCGCCCAGTCCCCTCCCCAGCGGAACCCCCATTGCTCCAGGGCCATGTCGGCCAGCCTCAGCCCCACGAGGATTGCGGCGAAGTGGAAGATTTCGATGCCTCGAAAGCCGGCCTTCGTTTGGTACAGCAGGCGAAGCGACGGCCCGATCGTCGCCGCGTAGACGATGGCGCTCGCCGTCAGGCTGCGCCCGATGCCGAAGAAGTCCAGGGTCACGGGGCGCAGGACGAAAGGCAGCGTCTCGAAGACCCAAAGGATGCCGGCGATCAGCGGGCCGAACAGGAGGAGTTGGGCCGCACGCCAGTCGAGGCGCAGGGAGGTCCAACAGGCGGCCAGGGCGGTCAGGCAGACGACCGGGAAGGCCGAGAGCCAGGGGAGCCCTATGCGGGGCACCTGGTCGCCCATGGTCCCCCACCACCACAAGGCCCCTGTACCCGTCAGAACCCAGGATAAGACGACGCAGGCCGAGTGTACGTTTGAACGGAGAAAGTCCGACGCCTGGCGTTCCCATCGGGTTCCATGAGGGAGGTCTTCCTCCCGCAGCCGGAAGCGCATAACCCAGAAGCCACTGCACCAGAGGGCGGCAGCGAACAGGACGCCGCTGGCGAGGATCGGGCTCAGCGCCGAATCGACCGTCAGGTCGACCCGAACCAGTTCGGGGGCGTAGAGGCAGAGGGCCCCGAACTGCAGAAGAATTCCGCCCAGCAGGGCTTTCAGGCTTCCGTAACGACAGGCTGCGACGACCAGGAACGCCCCTTCGGCCGCCCACACGGCGGACGAGAGCACGCGCTCGAAGGCGTAAGGGAGGACGAGGTTCGAGAACAGGATGCTCAGCGCGGCAAAGAGGCGCCAGACCACGGGCTGATACCGCTCCCCTCTTTGGCGCAGCCAGACCCCTAAGATCAGGTACCACCCCCCAAGCCCCAGGCAGGTCGAGGCCGTGCCGTAGGCGAGGTGTCCCGCTGCGTGGGACTGCAGGAAGAAGAAGACGAAGGGGACGAGGACGGTCAGGGGCATATCGGCGGCATCGAAGGGCTCCCCTTCGGCACGGCGCATCGCGAAGCGAAGCGTGATCAGCGTGTAGGTTGCAAGGAAGATCAACAGGAAGGGCTCCACCGCAGAGAGGAGATCGGGCCTCCAGTTGCGCTGACCCCAGAACAGGGCGATGCCGGCGGTGAGGAGGAAACCCATCCGGTTCAGGAGGCGCCAGCGGCGTCGGAACGCGATGACCAGGATCTCGAAGTTCAACAGCGTGCAGATGGAGAAGAGCGTTACGGGATGATTACGGGCGCCCGCCTGAAGCAGGTGGGGGGCGGCAAAGCCGCCCAAGATCGCAAAGAGCGCCAGGGGCTCGTAGTCCTGCGCCAGTGCCAGGACGACGGTGACGACGGAGAGGAAGAGCATCGCCCCAACGGCCGGCCCCTCCGGCAGGATGGGCACGTTGGTGGAGGCCGAATGGAGTTTCGCGGCAGCCAGCACGACGAGGTAGAGCACGCCCATGCCGCCTCCCTGAAGGACCAGCGCGTAGGCACGACGCCTCAGCCTCATACGAAATCCGAAGGCCACCATCAGGAGTCCCGTGACGGCGGCACCCGTCAGGCGCATCTCCAAGGTCAGCAGGCCGAGGTGGACCGCGTAGCTGAAGAGCAGGCCGAACCCTACGAGGAAGAGGAGCACGCCCGTGCAGACCCAGATGTTCCCCTCGTCGATCAGCCAGGTGAGGAGGCGGGACCACGCGACGGCGACGGAGCCGGGTTGGCGGGACGACGAAACGCCGTCGCGGGCACCGTTGGCATCGTTGGGGTCGTTGAGACTGTTGAAATGGAGGGCTGCTGCTGCGACGGGGAGTTCCTCGACGGCGGGCTCCCCAGGCGTCTCCCGGAGCGTTTCGGAGGGGCCCGGCGTCTCAAGAGAGACTTCCGGCGCCTTCGGAAGCTCAAGGTCGATGGGCAGCACTTCTTCCACGGAAAGCTCGACGGAGGGCGGCACCTCCGGCAGCGGCAGCTCCTCGGACAGGAGGTCGGCAGAGGGCTGCACCTCGGATAGAGGCATGACGGAGGGCTGTTCCTTCGAGGCTTCTTGCGGAATCGAGCTCTGCCGCATCGCGTCGAGCGCCTTCTCCAGCGCCGTGATGCGGCGGCTCAGGCGTTCCGTTCCATCGCCTATCTTCTCCAGGATCAGGAACGGCGCCAGGATCAACCAGAAGATCGCAAGCACCAGGAGAACCAGCATGGCTCTGAACCTCGCTTTCCTTAATTTTTTCTATATTGATTATACGACGACTGCCGCCCTTCTGCATGTCCGGTCGTGCTTCCCTCGGTCCCAAGGGCGCGTTGGGGCGTGGCGTTAGACGACAGAGCGCCCCCTGCAGGGGCGCTCTGTCGTCTGCCTCCGTATTTGAACCGGGGGCTCAGGAAGGCTTCAAGCCATGCCTGTTTTTTCTCGCTGGATTGCTTTCCGCAAACAGTTTCAACCTTGGTTTTAACGACTGGCGGAGGACAGAGGATTCACATAAAATTCAAGAATCCTCTGTCTATCAATAGTTGTGTTCAAGTTTTGTTCCAAGGTACCCGCTTTTGTACCCGTATTGTTATCTGGCTGAGCGGCGCGAGAGGGTGCAGGCGCCCAAGATTAGCTGATTAAAAATTTATGAAGGGAATGCCCCCCATAGCCACGGAGCTATCCCCAATAGAACCCCTTTATGCGCATGAATTCAAAAAGGTCGATACAATGAGCCCCTAAGTCTGCTGCGACGTCAGGGATTTTTATTGCGCTTGACGGTTGGTTGCGGTTGCGGCTCCCCTTTGGCAACTCCAAAGTGACGATGGCGCCACCCCTCGCCAAAGCTGCGGCAACAAGCCACGGGTCTGCAATATCAAACTCATGCCAGCGTTTTATGGCATTTTGTTTGTAAAACCCACAATTCCCAATATGCGGCAGAACCTTATCCGTATACTGCTTAAAAACCTCGACGTCGTTCCGCTGAAGCAAATGGACCCCTTTAAGTTCTTTAAGCCACGTAGCGAGATCGTCACCCCCATTCATTATTTCTTCCCGCACGATATCCAACAGAAGGACATCCTTATGCCCCATCACGCCCTCAAGTTGTCTCCAGAAACCGGGCGCAAAATCACGAGCGTAATATTGCCTTGCGGCTGTCATAAAGCAGTTAGAATCAAGCAAATAATCTTCCGATCTCATCGCGCCGTCCCCGCCATATCCACCAACTTTTCAAAAGCGTCGCCTCTGGCTTTTGTCAATCGATAAGCCTCTGTGTACGGCGTCTCACCGCTTCGCACACTGGCGGCCAATGCCCTGAGAAAGTTGTGATCCAGGCGACTGCCCATGGTGTTGTAAAAGTTTCCGCCACCGCCTTGTTTCACCTTGTATCCCGACCTCCACTCTTTCGTGAATGCTTCTATGAGGCCGGCATACTGAGTGCGCGTTATCTTGTGATGGTCCAATGCTCGGCGGGCAATGACGAACGGACTGCATTTAAAGTAATCGGCCAATGCCTTTGCCTTTTGCGCCGTGCTGCCTGCGGCATTCTCCCAACGTCTCTGAAAATCTGCCGATGGTGCCAAAAGTTCCGCGGCCACGGCATTGCAGAGCTGCTCATCCGAAGTGGGGTCCTCTTGGTTGTCCGGCATGGCGTTGAACAGGCTTTTGTTGCCAAGCCAGATGTGCGTGGTTTCGTGCGCGAGAGAGAACAAACGTCCTGCGGCAGTATCAATGGCGTTGATAAAGATCAAGGGGACGTAGTCATTTAACAGCGTGAATGCACGAAACTCGGAGAGATTAAGTGGCCTGTGAGTATTCCCTCCGACGATCCCGTTCATCATGACCAGCACACCGACTTCCTGCAGCTTTTCGCGAAAAACCCTGAAGGCCTCAGAGGTGTCGGAGACGGCATTGTACCACTGCGTATCAAGCCCCAACGTACCGCGGATGTCCCGGACGATGGCGTTCTTATCGTCTTGATGATCCTTGAAACGTCCCACAAAGGGCAGCCTGTCTCGTCCTTCCGCCCGGCAAAAATCGGACATCCAGTCTTGGATGTCTGTCATGGAACTGATGGTGTCCAGTAGATCGCGGCTTGCTTGGGGAATGGGCGAACTGCCAACAGTACGGTATTCCGCCAAAGGATTCTCATCTTCCGGCGGTGTTTCCATGAAGAAGTATCCGAAGGGAATGTGTATCTTCCTACTGAGTTCTGCCACCTTGTGGAATGTCGGAGTCTTACGTCCCTCCCTCCATGCCGTTAAGGTGTCCACAGCGTCTTGGGGCGCAAGAGCATTGGAAAGCTGAGACAACACCCAGTCCAGGATTCCAGGATTTATACTCACTTCAACTTTCGGCATCTTACGCACCCCCTCTCGTCCTTTTTAGAATAGCACTGGGTCCGCGAAAATACCTCTGTAAAAAATAAAAAACGCAATCTGAATCATGGAGGTTAGAAAGAAAGTTGGTTTGCCCTATCCCGCCCCCGCCAGGAGCAGGGCTGCAAGAAAAGAGAGAGCGAGGCGCTTGAGCATGAGAGCAAGACCTCCTTTTAACTTCCCCTTGC